>JAAHGR010000562.1:0-1369 GCA_010672425.1 Symploca sp. SIO2E6 | reverse complement strand
CAGCAACCTTATTAGGGGACTTGGATGCCAAAGTAGATAAGCGGTGGTTGCCTGGGGTGTATTTTCTGGCAAAAACTTTCAGGACAGTTATTGTGGTGCTCCATCAGTTACCCCGTACTCAAGAAACGCTCTGGTTAAGGGTTATGGGTAGGGGAAAAGTGCAAAGGCAGGCAATCGATGAGCTAGAAGCAATGCCAGAAAATAATCCTTTGCGTTCCCAGACTCTGAGTTTGCTCTATAACTTGCAGAAAAATTTGGAATTCAGGCAAGATCTAAGAAAAGGAGATAGGAAGTTAATTATGCGTTTAGCACCACTGTATCAACAGGATAGGGAACAAGCAATCCTGGAAGGAGAGCGACGAGGAGAACAAAGAGGAGAGCGACGAGGAATCCAACAGGGAGAGCGTTTAATTGTGAACAACTTGTTGCAAGTGCGCTTTGGTGATCTGGATGAGGAACTAGCGGCAATTATTGAACCGATATTAGCACTACCGCCGGATGAATTTACCCCCATGCTGTTGCAATTATCCCGTGAGGAGTTATTGGCTCGTTTTGGGCAATCTTTATAATTAGATCTTGTGGAACAGGCTTGGGTGCATGTTTAAATCCCTTACAATAGGATTGCTGCTACTGGCATTGATGCTAGTTCCACAATGGATGGTTTGGTGGGCAAGGGGAAAGGGAGATAGTTAATGAATCCATTGGTAAAGTTTCCCCTTGCCCACCCTACGAGGGAAAGGGATCTGAATCAGATTTCTAGCGCAGCATCCTGTAAGAGTATTGCTAAAATGAGATATAATAAAAGGAGTCAAAGTACCATTATATAGTTATTTCATCTATTTGATGCGTGTTCGGTGGAATGAAGAAAAACGACAGCGAGTTTTAGCAGAACGTGATATTGACTTTAGTCAATTGAATGATTTGCTCTACATTCCCTATCTTGAAGACCAACGTTCTGAACTACCAGAACAATATCGAATTATCGGTTTTGCAGATGGAAAGTTAACAACATTCATTGTTGAATATCGAGTCGATGAATTAGGGGTGTATATTTGGATTGTCACAGCGTGGAGAGCAACTAAACAAGAACGTAGAAGCTATGAGCAGCAAATTTACTGAAATTAAAGATATTGAAGAAATTGCTCAACAAGCTCATTTAGGGGCAGACGTTTCTGAGCATTTCACCGGTCATTTGCAAGCAAAGCAACAAATTAATATTGCTTTGCCATTGGAGTTACTACAAAGTATTGATGCAGAATGTCAACGACAACAGATCAATCGTCAAGATTGGATTAAAGTAGTCTGCGCCGAGAAGATTCGTGAGGTTCAAGCTAGTAGAATATCAAAAGCTGTTTAATTAGGGCGCGAT
>JAAHGR010000561.1 GCA_010672425.1 Symploca sp. SIO2E6 | reverse complement strand
GGCAAATATCTGGTATGAGGAGTTAAGTACCGGAAAAATTAAGATTGAGAAGAAAGATTTGACTCGTAAGCGCCTCGGTCGCTCCCCTAACCTTGGTGATGCTGTTTGCTACGGGTTTAACGACCATAAAGATCCTCTTCATCGAATCAGTCAGATGATTTTCACTTGAGGAGAAAGACTCTTTTCTGGCCGAGTTGACAACATACGAGTGTGCTGAAGCTGCGAGTGTGACTTGAAGGAGTAGTTCTGGGTGGGTCACCAATGGTGTGTAAGTGAGCTAACTGGTGTGACCCCAAAGGCGATCGCTAAGGTTATAGAGGGAATGGGGATTGAAGACTACAACTTGATGATGGGACTGACCCCAGTGGTTAATCGCATGACCAAAGCTGCTGTAGGAAGTATTTCTGAGGTGATCAGCATAGCTGGTGTTTTGGGAGTTGATTAGTGGGAAGTGGAGTTTTTGGGACAGACAATTTAAAATAGATTTAGTTGAAATTCCGATCAGTATTCCTCATGCTAACCATCAATCCCTCTAAGTGGGGACAAACAGAGAGGCTTGAAGCAATGAAACCGATAGATGCTGTCTGGAAAATAATTGGGAAGGTTGTTCCTAATTTAACTCCTCACAAGTTATTTCAGGGTCTCTTGCCAGACTATGACCCTAACTTGTCTGCTGATGAGAACAAAAAACGAATGGCAAAGACGATCGCCTCCGGTAAATTTGGAGACGCTTTGGCTAAGGCTGCTCAGAAATATATTGAAGAACCACTTTCACAAGAAGAAGCTGAAAAAGCTGGAGAAGAGGTAATAAATATTTATCAAACAGCCAGAGAAATTGAAAATCAAGCTCAAGAAGAAATTAAATCTCAAACTGGAATACAACAACCAATAGAGAACCTAACAGAGCCTGAAGATAAAGAACAAATAAAAAGCGAGGAGGTCTGAAATGGCGAGGAGATCTGAAAGGACTTGGTGGGATAAAATATGGAATGCCATTAAGAGTGGGGCAAAAACTGTCTGGGAAGTTGCTTTAGAGGAAGCAAGTCGGTACTTGATCGAGATAATTTTAAATTCCGCAATCAGCTACTTCAGTGGAGGTTATTACTTACCTGGAGAGTAACCGTTCAGGGGGTGTTAAGCAGCCAGCGTCACTTCAAAAAAGCTAACCAACGGGGGGGGTGACCGCGACCCACAACCAAGCCCTCACTCAAGAGTTTTTTCGCCTGTTTGCACGATGAGTTTATTGATAAAGTTATCGTCATAACTCTCTGAAGCTGGGTAGCCTCCCCCCTCTCTCATAAGCTGTCGATACTTTTGTAAGAGGTTTTGCATCTTTTTAGTTCTAAACTGAGGCTTGACTTGTGCTATAACTTTTTGCCAATCTTCCAGAATATCTACAGACTTCAGACCAGACCAATGCACTTTAGTTTTGATAAGTTCTTCTATTTCTGCTGCGGAGAATCCAAAGGTATTTTGGACTAAAAATTTAAGATTTATATCTTGAATCGGACTAATTGGGTAAGCTTTTAGCTTTCTTTGGATGATTTCGACTCGCTCTTTATCATTAGGAGGCATAACTACAAAAATTTTATCGAAACGCCCAGCTCGAAATAACTCAGGAGGAAGTTTGCTAGTGTCATTAGAAGTAGCGATAAATAATATAGGGTAGTGATGATCGCTCAGCCAAGATAAAACTGTACCGAAGAGTCTTGTCATGACTCCAGAACTTTCTCCGCCCACTCCAGAGAAAGCTTTTTCGATCTCATCCATAAAAAGGATACTGGGTGACGAAGCTTCAATTAATCTCAAAGCTTGAAATACATTGCTTTCTGATTCTCCAACCCATTTCGACTGCAAGCGTGAAACGTCGAAGTTAATCTGCGGAATTTTCCATTCCTGGCTAATCGCTCTGGCAATAAATGACTTGCCGCATCCGGGATATCCTTCTAATAAAATTGCGCGAGGTCGCAATCTTGGATACGAATCTTGTTCAAACCAATCTTGGAAATTTTGAACCCACCTTTTTATACCTCCTAACCCCCCAACTGCTTCTAAGCCATTGCCTGTCGGTTCATAGTATTCTAAAATTCCGGTTTTTCTAATCTCTTGTTTCTTCGTTTCCAAGATGAGTTGCTGACGCTCCTCTCTAGAGGTAGACCACAACTTTCTAACAGTCATTAATCTAAAAACTCGTTCGACTGATTGAAACGGCATCCCTACTGCTTTCTTGGCTAATTCTTTAGCCTCCTCCTCTTTCAATCCATATTGAGTTAGATTGGGACTCAATAGTTCCTGATAAATCTCATTAGCTGTGGGTAAAAAGAAGTCAAGGATATATACGCTGTCGCGCAAAAGGCTAGGAATCGAACCCTCCGCTCCTACTATGATTAAAGTTGTACTTCCGGTCGCGTCACTTTCTTGCTCAATTGAATTGGCTAGCTCCTTGAGTAAGCGGTATAACGGCTGTGAGTTTGCTTGTGAATTAATTAGGGTTGTTAAATCGGGGAATATATAGGTGTACTGACTCCTATTTTTCTTTCTGACCCGCTCTTTCAATTGGTTACTTATGAAGGAAATAGCCTGCTCAATACTACATGTATCTAATACCTCTTTCCTTTCATTAAAAGAAGAGCATGGTTCCCAAATATATTGAGCAGAGTGGGGAAATTGTGTGCATTCTTCAAGCCCTCTTGCCCTACTCCATCGAATCACTTTGCTTTCCTGAAAGTTTAATTTTAAAATAGAGGCTCTATGGGCTGCAACTACACATTTAATCGCTCTATGTTCTTCTACCGTTCGTAAAAAAACTAAAGGATACCTAGCTTCTATTAATTCTTGCAACTCTTTCTTAGATTTATTGTGTGAAGATTCAGTAGAAACTGTTGGCAAGACAGCACGCAGGCTTTCTGCTGCTCTTGTTACAAGAGGACTACTTTGTGAAAACTGATTGGGAGAGAGTAAAGTTTGTAGCTCATCTAAAATGTCTGATTTCGCTGTTTCTCTTCGAGAGAAAATCTCTTCAAAAAGTAATTTATACTCAAATTTAATGTCTGCAACAAGGGTTAACTGGTTCAAATATGCTCTTTCGCTTTGGCTTTGAACGACTCTGCGATCAATGGCTGAAACTTGATAACCAAAGGCAAGAATTAACAGTTTTTCTTGCTCTGAAAGAAGCTCTATTAAGTCTTTCAAATCCAAGGGATTTGTCCAGTTTCGTTTTTCTTCATCTCTGACTACTTTACTGACTGATCGTGTTAATTTTCGTAAGCTGAATTCAGGCTCTTCAGGGGTAGTTGGTCCTACCAAATTATCATATATTCGATTAATCTCTTCAGTTATTATAGGTTTTTTATGTTCATCTTTTTCCTGTTCTATCCTAGAGATTTTACCGCGCTCCATTACAGCTACTATAACTACTAGAAATACCAATCCAGGATAGTCTTTGAGAGCCGGTTTTTGCAATGCTGATTCTACGTTTTCATCCTTAATCAGTGGATGTTCGAGATGATAAATATTCATGTTAAGCGAAAAAAGGTGAGACTTAAATGCTAGTCTTTAATCGCATTTAAAAGAACTTCAGCTAGAGGATAATCTTCTAAATCTTCAAAGTTCAGTGTATCGCAAATATCAAATTTTGCTCCAGCATTGTTGACCAAATCGTCATCAAGTTCCTTGAAGAATTTTTTGACTTTCTCATCTTGACCTACTTGAATCAGAGAAATTCCAATTTCTTCATCTCTGTCGATTTTCTTACTTGCTTCAATGATGACATCTCTGACTCCTTTTGGATCGTCAGCTTTGCCATCTGTTATAACCAAAATAATTTCTCCGTTCGGTTTTGCTAAATTATTTAATTTACGCTCAAAGTAATCGTCAAGAGCTTTCCTAAGAGCTTCTGTCAAGTTAGTTCTACCGGGAACGGGTTGATTTTCACTAAGGACTTCTTCCTCAAATTTTGTGAGGTTGACATTTCTGTAAGGTCTACTTACTTTTCCTGCGAATGTGTATACATTTATCCCTTCGTAGTCGATCTTTTCAAATTGCTGAATGATGAACCTTATGGCTTCGAGGGTTGCGTCCCACCTACTCATCCCCCCAGTTTGATCTGATATATTCATGCTCCCGCTTTTATCTAGGAGCAGCGTATAACTACGATTCTTACACTCTTCTGGTAATGACATGGATACAACAAATTTCTTGAATATCTTTGTAATTGCTCTAAACAAGATAAGTCAGTTAGATGAGAATATGAGAGAGGCTATGTTCGACAGCCACTCTTTGTCGCGGTTTAGCTCGACCTGCGGTCGTTAATTGGCGTTGGCGGAGTTCAGTGATGAACTTCTCTTCGGGATGAATAGAAATGCTGCGTCCCTTCTTTCTACTGGTACATCGTTCTCGAAGAGGACAACTAGCGCAGGTAGCCGCTGGAAACTGGACTTTTCTGCCTTCGGTGAAAGGCAAAGTGACTTGATTGGGACAGCGAATAGTACCAGAGTCCCAGTCTAACACAAAGGCCGTTTTGCTAAATTTGCTATCCGCTGGTTCTGAGGATACAGCAGCGCTATCCCTTAGTCGCATCTTTCTTAATGCCAGTATCCCTCAAGCAGTCAGGGATAATGCAGCTCTGCAAGGGTTGTACGATTTCTCTCAGAATCCGCGTGTGGAAGCCAAGGAGATTTTAGCAGCACATACAGCCAAAACCATTGAGCGGGTAGGAGAACATTCGTTAGTATTAGCGGTACAAGACACAACGGAGTGGGATTTTACGGCACATCGTAGTAAGCGAGGGATGGGTTCATTAAGTAATCCTTCTGCTAAAGGGTTAAAAGGACATTCAGTATTGTGTGTTTCAACAGAAGGAGTGCCGTTGGGCTTGTTGCACCAACAGGTGTGGGCGAGAGCCTCTCTAAGGCGGGGAAAGGGCTATGGGGAGCGCAAACGGGCAATTGAGGAAAAAGAATCTGGTCGTTGGTTGTCATCATTGGAGCAGACCCAGCAGTTAATTCCTGCTGAAGTGGGTGTGGTAACCATTGCGGATCGGGAAGCGGATATCTATGATTTGTTTGCTCTGCCGCGTCGAGAAGGAAGTGAGTTTTTAAGAAAGTGCGAATCACGACCGTAGTGTTAAGTCGAAGGATGGGGAGCCAGGAGTAAAGACTTTATGGCGGGGTATACAGCGGTTGAATGATCTGGCTGCGAAGATCGGAAGAGCGTCGTGTGGGGGAAGAGGGGAAATCTCGGGGGGCGGGGGATAATTAAAAAAA
>JAAHGR010000560.1 GCA_010672425.1 Symploca sp. SIO2E6 | reverse complement strand
ACAACATTGACAAGATGATTTGCTCACAATGCCCACCACAGTCTTCTCCCCGAAGGAGGATTGGTGGGCACTCAATGGGTAATTGATTAGTCCAATGGTGGAAGGTATTCAATTTGCCCACCCTACATTAGCTGCGATCGCACTACCGGAAAGCTTTGAGCGATTGACTTGCCATCTCTCTTACTTCATTACTCTCATCACTTTGACTCATGAATTCAAGCAAAGGCTTAAATTCTGGCCATCCAGTTAAGCTGGCAGCTTCCGCAGCCCTGAATCTCACAAGAGGAGCTTGACTTCTTAATGCTGACAACAGGATTTCTAAAGACACCGAATCAGAATCTTTGCCAGCACCGAGTGCCATTCGAACTAGAGACTGCGGATTTTTATGCATTTGACTACGAGCATTTTCTTGAAGAGTGTCGAGTGGTGTAAAGGATAAAATATCATTTAGCCAACTACTGATAATTCCTGACTTTTCCTGTGTAGGAGCCTCAATGATGAGATAGTATGTAGGAATAGCAAAATCCACAACTAAGCTAATAATTGCTTGCTCGTGTTCTTCTGTGTAAATATGTCTTCCCAGTCCTTCACCACCCTTTTCATAAAAAGTATAACTAAACTTTGTTCCATATTGTTCTTCTATAAGATCAAGTGCATCTTGCATAGTATCGAGAAAAGACAACTCACTTGGATCAGTTTCTAGGACATGATACTGTCGGATCATATTTATCCCTTTCCATGATAAGACAACAACATCTTCTTGATTTCGGCTTTCAGTAATGTTTCAGCGGCAGCAAGATCCTCCGGATTAGGCATTTTCCTTTTTCTTTCGTCTAGCCAAACTCTTACTGCCAATGCTAAATCACTAAGATCATAATTGCCTTCAGCCACAATAATAGGTGTCGTTTTAGCTGCATCAAGAAGTCTTCCAAATATTCGACCAACACGACGATAGCGTAATTTTTCAGCTTTTTTCTGCTCAGGAGATTCAGCTTTTCCAGTTTCAGGCGCTGCTCCGACAGGTGTCATTGGAGCCATGTTTCCTTCAGGGCTAATTACCTGTTCCAGTTCCACCGTACCTTGCGAAAGCATTGTAGAAGATGCGGCGGTAGCTGTCGCAATTCCAGGTGCGCGAGCAGGCTCAAACGCCTGTGTCAAAAATGCTATTCGGCGTAGTTCATTTAAGAAAACTCTGATGTCTTCTTTCCGTCCTTTTGTCAGGCGTTTTGTCCTGGGATTTGAGGTAAATGTATTGATGATTTCTAGCCTCGTTTCAAGTTGCTGTAATTTTGGTTCTATTGTACTAGTTTTACTTGTCAAGATGCTTATTAAATCCCTCTCATCAGCACCATATTTTTTAGCCTTTCTTGTGAATTGTTTTATTATTTCTCTATATGTGCCAAGATTCTCAACTTTTCCTTTAGATGAAGGATTTGGAGTAAATATTTGTACGCTAGGTTCAACTTCTCGCTTTCCTGTCGGAGCCTGAATGTCCCTAATTACCATCTGTTGTTGAAATCTTGATAATCCTTCTAAAGAACTAGACTCCCCTTGACCCCACTTCTTTGAAGCCTCGACAAGACGTTGACGAAGCTTCGGATTATTCAACAAACTCTGCTCGTACTCCTTCTCTGCCCTGGCAAAGATTGGCATTAAAAGCTTGCCCAATTCCAAATCGGATACTTTCTTACCTTTGGGATTGTCTAATATAATTGATGGATTGACCGTTGCTTTTATGTTGCCACTTTGATCCATTGTCAAGGATGATAAACCATGGCGAACTTGCCAAAATAGTAGCTTTCCTTTTAAGTAAAGTTTACTTGTGCCACGTTTAAGTAGTTTTGCCGCTTTTGGCTTAATTGCAGATACTGCTTTTTCTAACTTAGCTTGCTTTTGGCTTTCTTTGCGTTCGTCCTTCTTTGTCTTTGCTTTTGTCGTTTTATCTTTATTATTTTTCCCTTTCTTCCCCTTAAACCGCTTCATCAAACTCTTAGCCAGACCCTTCAACTTACCCGCCACCTTCCGAGCTGCCTTGGCAATCTTAACGATAATGAAGTTAGTAATAAACTCCAGCAACACGATCGCGGCGGAAGCCAACAGTGCCCCAAACTGAGGACCAGCTGCCCCCGTTTTAATCGCCTTCAGGAAAGTCACAAAGCGTCCAAAGGCTTGAATAATCTGACTAACTGTACCCCAAGCTGCCTGCAAGCCTTGGATAATCGCTAACACTGCCCCTGCCGCAGGTACAATCATGGAGACTAGGCGCTCGATCAAGACAGTAATAATAATTGTCGGTAACGCCTGCTTGACAGCAGTCCAAGTCATCTTGCCTATTTCAGCCATGGCGATGCCGCCTTGGCTGAGGATCTTCCATACTGCTGCCCCCAAACCGAGAACCGACTCTAACTTTTGATTGAACCAGGTTTGTACTTGTTCCTTGAAAGCAGTCCAGAGGTGATTGCGGATGCCATCAGAGACTGCTGCTCCTAAGTTACTAATCCATTGTCCTGGGTTAGCGGCAATGTCTTTTGCCAAGACGGCAAAAGTGCCCAAGGCTTTGGCAACACCTTCACCAAACTTAATCGCCCCCATGACAGCACTTTCGTAGACGCTGACTACAGCTAACATGCCTTTCTCTAACAAACCAAGGGCGGCATCCAGGGCACTGCCTAAAACATCCAGGGCTTTTTGAATACCCTGATTCAGCTTTTCTGCTAGTTTATTAACTGTATCTTCCGCCTGCTGAACTTTTTTCGCGATCGCATTGCGCCATTTGTCTCGTAATCCAGGCCATTTTGCTAGCAGGGTATCCCCTAAGGCAATCAGGGCATCTCCCACACGACGGATGACTGCTACAATTGCTTTCCGCGCTATTTCAATTGCTGCTGCTGCCAATTTTTTCGCGGCTTCAATTGCTTTGCGCATCGCAGCACGGGCGGCTTCAAAGGCTTGCTTAATCGCCTGTTTAATCCCGTCAAAGAAGGCTTTTGCCTTACTAGCCAGCCAGCCAAATAATCCACTCGACTCTTCTTCCCCTTTCTGTTTTTCGGCAGCAGCAACAGCTTCTCCCTTCTGACGCTCGGCTTCTGCCTGGGCTTCACCCTTGTGAATTTCCTTAGCAGCTTCCGTATCTCCTTGAGCTCGTTTCGTCTCAACCTCTTGCAGCCCTTCAGTCACCAGTTTGTCGGCATCCTTGCGTGACTGGCTAACTAAATCATCTTGTTCCTGGCTCCACTGACTCTGTAACTCAGCAACTTCGCCCTTTGCCTTCATCCGCTCTTGGGCTTGTTGTTCTACATTTTCTTGCTTAAGCTGTTCAACCTCTTGCCGAGCAGTTGCTTGTTCCTCTGCTACCTTAGTGGCATGTTCTTGTTTTTTGGCAGCTAGCTCAGTTTGGGCTTTGGCGGCGGCGGCTTGAATTTCGCTCCCTTTCTCTTGCTGAGCAAAGATAGAAGCTGCATCCCCCAAACCATCTCCCCCTGTCCCCAGGGCAGCTCCAGCTAGAGCCGCACCGCCTACTGCTCCCGCAGCGCCTCCCTTAATCTGAGCTTTGAGGGACTTTTGGGGTAGGGTTGGTTGGATATCTTCTACCCCCGTTGGTTTAGCTAGTTCCTGCTGACCTTTGGTTTGGGCTTGGGTTAAACTAGCTTCTAATTCTGTCCGCTGTTCCTGAGCTTGTTGCGGATTGGCATTGCCCTCCAGAGCAAGTTTGGGAGGGGTTCCAGCAGACATTCGATTTGCCCCTGGGTCCCTAACTGGCAATCGTGTTACCGACGCCTTCATGTTGCTGATGTCGGCATCTGAGAGTTTGCCTTCTTCATTGCCCTGCACTGCTGGTGCTGGGGCAGACACCTCCGGCGGAGCTGTTTCTGGGGGTAGGGGTTCTGGTTCTGGAACCGGTTTTTCTTCACCCTCGGCTTTTTTGGCAACAGGTTTAGGGGTTTCTCCGGCTGGAGCAGTTTTATCCACCGCAGATTGCCCTATTCCTGGTAAGGTATCCGCTTGAGGGGGATTGGCGGCGAGTTCACTTTTCTGTTTACTCACGTCATTAGACACCGCTGCCGTCACGCCTCCTAAAGCTGATAGCAATTGGGTAGGAGGCAAGCCACTCACTGCAGTTAGGGCAGCGGAGGGGTCAGCTTGGGAGACATCTGGTGCTGCTGGGGGTGGTGCTGACTCAGCGATTGCACCACCGCCTCCACCCCCTCCCGCTGGAGCACTACCTGTCACTGGTTCTTCTGCCAGGGAGGCTAAAGCCACCTCTTTTTCTGCGGACGAGAGGGACTGACTCTCGGTGTCTGCTGCTGGAGCCACCTCAGCTAAGCGCTGCTCCATCGCATCTGCTTCAGCCTCTTCATTGACATTGGCTGCCGCAATGTCACCACCCCCAGCACTGACTCCTACAACTGCTGCGGCTCCACTTCCTCCACCTGTGGCAGCAGCAGGGCTGATAGCGGGTGTGGGCGCTGTCGCACCGTTGGTTTTCTTCGTCTCAGGAACTAGGGGGGAAGCAGCTTGGGGTACAGAGTCTCCAGAACTTGCCTCAGCTTGGGGAGTCGGAGTATCTGCCTTTACTGCTGAGTCAGGAGTTTTTGGTGTTGCTGAAGTAGGGCTGTCTTTTCCCAATACTGCCGGGGTAGCCTGAGCAGTTTTAGCAGTTCCCTCGGTTAGGGATGAGGTATCTGCATCCTTAGATTTGCCAACCTCTTTTGCCTGTGATTTATCTGAGGTTTTCTCCGCACCAGCTTCCTGAGCTACAGATGGTTCTTGGGGTTGAGAATTAGGAACTACCCCAGAATCATTTTCACTAGTGGGAACTCCCTTGGCTTGAGTATTATCACCGGCTTGTACTGAACTGTGCTCATTTAGCTCTCCCTCACTTGGCTTCAATATCTGTGGTAAGGAAGCTGCTACATCAGTCTTCAATGATCTGAGGTCTTTTTTTCCCGTTCCTACCTTTGCCGATAAATCAGCCAATTGCTTCGCCTTGGCTACAGGATTGCTCTGATTCTCACCTGAGGATTGCTGATTACTGTCAATAGTAGGGGAAAGCTCAGAAATTGGGGTTAATTTCTTAATTTCATCCTGGGACTCCGAAAATAGCTTGCGTCGCAGCTGTGCCTTAGTCTGATGAGAAATACTTTTGGCACCACCCGTCTGCTGTATTGTGTGGGTCAACTCATGGGCAGTCAACTCATTATTCCCCGGTGACTTCCCCGCACCATAGTAAATATCACTGCCATGGGTAAATGCTTGGGCTCCCAACA
>JAAHGR010000056.1 GCA_010672425.1 Symploca sp. SIO2E6 | reverse complement strand
CAGATGAGGGCAGCAGCGATTTTAAGGCGCTTCGGATGGCAGAAAGCCAAGCGCTGGCGTAGCGGAACCTGGAAGCGTGGGTGGGAATTACCAGATCTATCCACAGATCCACCCTCCGATGAGGTGGCTCTAGGGGTAGGAAAGAGCCATAAAGCTAATGAAATCAAGGTTTCCAGCTACACCGATCCTCCCGATCCTCCCCTTGACCCAACTTTCACTAAAAATCAGTCTCTACCTGAAACACCCGCTGATAATACGGTAAAAAATCCGAATGAGAATATTGGGGAAAGTTTAGAAACAAGTGGATCAGTGTCCGAGGTGGTTCAGGAGAAGAATGTAGTCACAGCAGAAGTTGTGGCGACTGAACAACCTACCCCGACAGCCCCTAAGGAAGTCACTGAAACAACAGCAGTAGTTGAACTCCTCAATAATGAAGAGTTTTCCGCTCTCGATACAGAAGAATCCCAACAGCAACCCCCAGCTGAGACAGAAGAAGACGCCAGGGTAGAATTAACAGCCCATGAGATTCAACGGATAGCCCGTCGCATTACTGTTTGTCTCTGGCACATGGAGTCAAACGATAACAAGGAAGCAGCTCGATTGCTCTCCAAGATTAAAGCCGAGGTTGGGGCAAAAGCTTACCAGCTGGCTGTTGAGTGCTTGGAGCCTGATGACTTCCATCAGCTCTCTTTACTTAGAGCGTGGGCGCGAGGGTAGAAGTTTAAGCCATGAACAAACCTATCCGCACACTCGGACTATTCGAGGGTGTCGGCGGATTTCCGCAAGCTGCTCATTTAGTGGGCGGTTTTGAGTGGCTCACATCCATCGACATTGACTCGGACGCTGTAGCAGTACTTCGCAGCCGTTTCAATCATGACATCAAACAACAAGATATCAGAAGTTTCACCCCAACCCCAGGCGTTTACGACTTCATCTGTGGGGGGTTCCCATGCAGCGGAACCTCAAACGCAGGAACAAGAACCGGACTGTCTCACCCCTCGTCAGCCCTGTTTCGAGAATTTATCCGATGCATTTGCCAAGCCCGTCCCCTCCTCGTCTGCCTCGAACAACCTATGGGATTTGAGCATAGAGGAATTAGAGCGTGGCTTGGAGGAATGCGAATGGCAGGCTATCAAAACCTCCCTCCGTTCACAGTCTCAGCAGATGTGCTCGGAGCGTCGTACCAGAGGGAAAGAATCTTTGTTATTTCCTACGCTAACAGCAGGAGAAGGAAAGACTGGGGCACACGTTGGTCACACTGCCTGCGAGAGGTGGTTCAGGAAGCAAGGGATAGTGCCAGCTGGCTCACAGTTGAGTCCAGAAGCGATCGCAGCTATGCACGGATTCCCGACGGATTGGTTCAGCGCGATTTCACCTCCATCACCTGTCCCACAGGACACCCAGGCAGACTCAAAGCCAGAATCCTCGGAGGAAAAACAGTCACCCCCCCACAAGCAGTGGTTGCACTGCGAATGTGCAAATGGCTCTGGGATTGGCAGTAATGACAGAACTGAACAACGCCATATTACTGAAGAGGAAGAAATGATAAAGAATGTAGAATGCAGAATGCAGAATGTAGAAAAAAAGAATTCTAAATTCTTAATTCTAAATTCTACATTCCTTAGTATTTCTGAAATCCGTCGCGATGGGGGAACTCAGTCTCGTGAAAAACTGGATTTGAGCCACGTCGCTACTTTGAAAGAGGCGATAGAGGATGGAGCCGAACTAGATCCGGTTATTGTCTTCTACGACGGGGAAAGCTACTGGTTAGCTGATGGATTCCACCGGTGCAAGGCTTCATTAGAGTCTGGTCTTGAGGATATTCAAGTAATTATCCACCAGGGAACCCGTCGCGATGCTGTACTCTACTCAGTCGGGGCTAACGCTGAACACAAAGCCGTCAAACCCCGCAGTCGTGCAGATAAACGCCGTGCTGTGATGATGCTACTCAATGACCCGGAGTGGAATAAGTGGAGCAATCGTGAAATTGCTCGACAGTGCAAGGTTAACGAAAAAACGGTGCGGAATATCCGCAATAGTCTCACTGCGGAAATCCGCACTGACAAAGATTCTCAATTAAGGACTTACACCACTAAACATGGAAATACAGCAACCATGATGGTGAGGAGCAATGGGAATGGAAAACAAGGAAGTGTAGCTGATCAGGAAGGTAGGGAAGGTTTATCATCCCCATCATCTGAGTCCTCCCACACTCCTCCTGAAGTCGAACCTCCCAAATCCCCACCAGTTTCTGATTATGTGGTTGGCTTCCTCACCAACCTTGACCGGATGAGTGCTGAGCAACGTATCTGTTGTTGCGATCGCCTTTTTGACGAGATGAGTGATGATGAACTTACCGAAGCCCTATGCAGCATTCAGCAGCGGCTTGCTAGCAACTCTAGCCATACAACCAACGGGAATGGTCATTCTTCAGCATTACTGGGAAAGGCTTAGGGCAAATGGATAAACTTTCTCTCCGCGTCTGGTGCGTCTACCATTACCCGTCAATTCAAATTTAACAGAGTACCAGTAGGACAAACCTCGATATTTACCAGCTTGGTCGATTTCTCTTGCATCTGGTGTTTTTTTCTGCTATTATATTTTTATAATAGGAAAGGTGTGCGCTTATATATAAAGGTAGGAGTCAGGAGAGAATAAGCTTGCCAAGGTAGTAGGGTGGGCAAAAGGCATACCTCGACAATCATCTCACCTGATAAAAGCCAATCTTTTGCCCACCACAGCAGCTGATGGCTGGTAAAGGTGGGCATAACTCATGAAAGAGATATCACAGATGAATCTTGAACTCGCAGACACTTCAAGACCAATGAATCTCGCCTTCGTAATCGACCTTCAAGAAGAGTTCTGTCACTTTTTGCAGATCCAATGTGTCTCCATTTTTGGCGGAAAGCGACCAAGGTTGTGCAAAAATAATGTTTATCTTGCTGTTGGATTTGCTATGTCCTGAAATAATACCATCGCTCTCTTTTGTGAGTTTTAGTTCGATTCGTTGGGTCTCAGAAATTTGTAACTCTAGCTCCGGCAGTGTGTCTGGTATACTGCTGTCGGGTAAGTGCAGTAGCAAGTCGATACTCTGTCTGTCGCCCGTTTCTGCGGAGATACTGATACTATCCTTCTTCAGATTACGGCGGAATAGATTGGGCGAAACAGTAAAGGATAGCTTTTTGCTATCTGAACTTTGGAGTAACTCTGGCTTATAATTCAGCACTGCCTGTCCAGTAAAGTTCCCAAACTGTTCTTTGACTTCGTTAAAGATAGTCGATCCACCTTCTATGGCTGTATAGCTGACGGTAATGATGACATCGGTGATGCTGGCAAAATCAATGGAGTTGCTAGCTAATGGTAATTCAAGTTTCCAGCTAGAAATAGCTCCTGTGCCTTCAAAGGGGAGGTAGCGCTCATCTTGGAAATTCAGCATAAATAAACCGCTGTCGTTAGTTCCCTTAGAAATGGCGATTTGTTGGTTTTGTCGCCAATCTTGGCGTAGGGTTCCTGAATCGGGTTCGTTCCCTTCATTAGTTAGCAACCACTTCACTGCGTCTGCATCAGGTTTAATCAATACCTTGTTACTGGTTTGGGTGAGGGTGGCATTAATATTTTGGTAGGGACCAACTACTGCGGGAATGGAGACGGAGATGGTTTTGATTTGGCGGCAGTAGTGGCTGGGGAAGTCGAGGGCAAAGAGTTTGTCGTCAAAGTTAAAGGTGCAACTGCCATTCTGGAATAACTCAAGGAAGGCGTAGGGGTCGAGTTGGCGTAGGGAAATGATTTTATCGATTTCCAAGCGGCGTTCATTTCCATCTAGATAGGCTTTTTCTAATTGATTGAGCCCTAACATTAGGCTTTCTCCTGCCAAAAGTCCCTTTTTGTTGCTATCCCAGTAGGTGGATTGAATGTAGGTGTCGTCTTTGTTCAGTTCGTACTGATAGGCTTTTTGGGCAGAGTTAGCCATATCCAAAGCGATTTTGTAGGTTTGGAAATAGAGGCTTGACAAGCGACCCACCATCCACTGATATAGGTCTTTGTTGGTAAACTTGTCTTTGTAGAATTGTTCCACTTGGCTCGAATGTTCGATGCTCTTGTGGTGAACGTCGAGTTCGGCTTTGGTTAAGTCGATTCGCACTTGTGCTGCTTCGATTTGGGCATTGATTTGATCTTGATCCCAGTCAGCCATGTTTCGCTGGAGTTCCCAGTCCTCTTGGCGGCGTTGGTATTGAGCGACGGTTGAGGCGATGGAGGCATTATGACTGAGAATACCTACGACACCATCAGATACAGCAGCAGCAACATTAGCTGCTTCGCCGAATTTCATTCCTCCGTTAGAAAATCCAAAGATGCTGGGTAATAAATATGCACCAATAGAAGAGCCTCGAATATATTGGGATTGAAGCTGAAATAAGCTTGCTGTCCCCATCAGTCCTACATTAGATATCTCCCAAGCATTCCATCCTCCAGTAATTAAGTTTTCGTAATGTTCCAATCGACCATTTGCTGCTGTCAAACTCTTTTGCAGGGACTCCAGATTAGCTTCGGCTTCTTCAATTTGCTTTTCCTTAGTATTGGTAATCAGTTGTAGCAAGATGGGTTCTTGGGTGGCTCGCAGCTGTGCCAATTCTTCCGCATCTTTTTTCTCTAGGGTACTTAATAGGGTAGAACCGAGTTGAATTACCGTAGATATCATGCCTTTGGCACGTTCTAGGAGGTAGGAGAAGCGATAATTGGGAATGTCGTTTGTGGTGGGTAAGGCGATTGAACCATCGCCAGCAGCAGCTTGGCGTACTAACTGTCTGGGATCTATGGGAGGAGAGAACAGAGCCAGTTGTCGCTCAATACCTTTGATATTTTGGCAGTGGCGGATTTTGAACAGGCGATCTTCGACTCGATCCCAGTATTGGGCGAATTCTTGGTTTTCGCTAACGCAGAAGTAAGTGTCGAGAGCATTAATGGGAGTGTCATTGCTGCTAAATTGGCTGAGAAGCTCTGTGTATTGGGAATTCTCTAAATTGATGAGAAAGTCAGGGATACCGCTTGGATATTTTTTGTGAATATCTGCAAAGGTTGCGGTGTTTGGGGTAGGAACTTTGCCGACATTTTTGGGCTTGGAACCGAGCAAGTCGTAAGCCAGCAGATATAGGGTTGTGGCTTGGGTAATGGACTCCCAGTTATCTTGGGTAAATAGGGCATCTCCCCAGTCGAGCAAGTTGTCGATATATTTCATCACCACGGCTTTCTCGTAAGCGCCAATGCGCAGACGAGCAATGGCATAGGGGTCAAAAGGATTTTCCTTGTAGGCTTCAATGGCTGCTGTGTTCTTTAAAGTCTCTTGGAGTTTTTCGGGGGTATGTCCTCGGAAGGGTAGGAAACGCCAGAAGTAGTTTTTGCTGTCAAAGCTATCCAAGATTTTCTCGTTGCTCAGGGGTTGATCCCAAATGCGAACATTGGCAATTTGTCCCTTGAAGAAGTGTTGGTCAGCATCCCAAAATTTCTCGTAACCAATATAAGCTTCACCTGTTCCTTCAAAAGCTGAAGCACCTGTTCTTGAAGCATCTAACTGCCCATTAATGAAGATGGCTTGCTCCTGAGTCGATTGGTTGTAACGCCAAACAATTTGATACCATACGTCCTTTTTGAGCTTTGTCTTTCCAAAGATGTCGTTGTCCCAAAAACCCATAAAGGCTGTGTCGTATCTGATGAGTAATTGAAGAACTTTATTTCCCGACTGTCCCTTAGGTTGAGCTGTAGAGAGAATTGGTAGATCTCTTTCAACATCGCTTGTCCCTGTGCCGGGAATTTTATCGGCTTTTACCCAAGCTTCTATCGTAAAGCTATTTTTAGTCAGTTTTAGTTTGTCTGCTGTTTCCAATTGGACATATGTGTTGGTTCCATCAAAGCGCAGCACAGTCTTTGAGGTAGAACCAGGAAAGTCTGTGACTGTTTCCCACTCACCATTGCCTT
The DNA here is from genome assembly GCA_010672425.1 of Symploca sp. SIO2E6. Taxonomy (GTDB): domain Bacteria; phylum Cyanobacteriota; class Cyanobacteriia; order Cyanobacteriales; family Coleofasciculaceae; genus Caldora. Next base: position 16,488 of record JAAHGR010000056.1, on the reverse strand, counting down.
TAATTAAGGTACCGTTGTGTTGACCACTTTTATCCTTGATGTTAGGGGCATTATCATCGTCCAAGGGCCAAAAGGCAGTAGGATTATTTGGTAGTTGAGGGGTGGACTGACCGGGGTTAAAGATATATTGATACCACTGACGCGCTTCGTTGTAGCGTTGGTGCGCGTTGAGTGTGGAGGCAACCAGGAAGGGGATGTGGAAGAATATTTCCCAGAAGTATGCACCATATGCACCGTCAAAGTCGAGTCCGCCGGAACCCAACAGTTCGCCATAAGCTGATTCATCAGATAGAAGCTGGGATTCCAAGGAGAGCAAGCCATCTAAACCTTGGGTAAATAAGGTTTGGCTGAACTGCTGAAGCACTCTGGTAGTGAGGCGGGTTGCCTTAGAGAGCTTCACCAAGTCCTGCTTAGATTCGTCTGAGACGGTCATAAGGGCTTCGCTTCTGTGCTTGAGGATAATGCCTTCGCGTGAATTTTTAATCGGAGTAACGGTGGTACTCCCTGGCAGAGAAGCTGGCAGAGAAGGGGTTGCGGACAAACTTGTAAAGGAGAAGGAGAGATTTCCGACGCCAAACACATCTACCTTGTTGCTGACGCTTCCGCTGTTCCATCCCCCAGCGAAGATAGCCAGATTGCCTACGGTTGTCGCTGCTAAAGAAAAGCGCGCTTCGGAAAGCTGGAGGTTGAGGTCGTCTCGTCGTACCAAATTCCCATTTTCATAGGCAAACACATCTACCTTGTTGCTGTAGCTGCTGCTGTTCACTCCCCCAGCGAAGATAGCCAGATTGCCTACGGTTGTCGCTGCTAAAGAACTGCACGCTTCGGAAAGCTGGAGGACGTCTCGTCGTACCAAATTCCCATTTTCATAGGCAAACACATCTACCTTGTTGCTGTAGCTGCTGCTGTTCACTCCCCCAGCGAAGATAGCCAGATTGCCTACGGTTGTCGCTGCTAAAGAACTGCGCTCTTCGGAAAGCTGGAGGTTGAGGTCGTCTCGTCGTACCAAATTCCCATTTTCATAGGCAAACACATCTACCTTGTTGCTGTAGCTGCTGCTGTTCGATCCCCCAGCGAAGATAGCCAGATTACCTACGGTTGTCGCTGCTAAAGAATAGCGCGCTTCGGAAAGCTGGAGGTTGAGGTCGTCTCGTCGTACCAAATTCCCATTTTCATAGGCAAACACATCTACCTTGTTGCTGTAGCTGCTGCTGTTCACTCCCCCAGCGAAGATAGCCAGATTGCCTACGGTTGTCGCTGCTAAAGAACTGCACTCTTCGGAAAGCTGGAGGTCATATCGATGTACCAAATTCCCATTTTCATAGGCAAACACATTTACCTTGTTGCTGTTCCTGTTCGATCCCCCAGCGAAGATAGCCAGATTGCCTACGGTTGTCGCTGCTAAAGAACTGCGCTCTTCGGAAAGCTGGAGGTCGTCTCGTCGTACCAAATTCACATTTTCATAGGCAAACACATCTACCTTGTTGCTGCTGTTCCATCCCCCAGCGAAGATAGCCAGATTGCCTACGGTTGTCGCTGCTAAAGAACTGCGCTCTTCGGAAAGCTCGATATTGAGGTCTTTTTTGTCTATAAGACTCTCAGGCAGTAAATTGCTACCAATGCTGTTTATATATCTTAAATTTACTATTCTAAGCTGTAATGTTTCATTAAACAGCCTTGATGGTACGTCTGATAGACCTCCCCATAAGACTTTTATTGCCGTTTCCTCATTTACATCCTGAACTTCCTGCCAACAATCGACCTGCTGCCAAAAAGTCGGACTTACTCCGTATGCTTTAGGAGGTTCGATATCTGCGAGACAGGTTTGGGGTGCATCCCATTTTTGACTAGCATTCAGAAATGAATACTTAACCGTTGCTTGTGTAGTTGCTGTCTTGTTTTGATCTTTTTGAATCTCCTTCGTTTCCACCCAGAAAATAAACAAGCGATTGAAAGCATAAACTGATGCCAGATAGTCGGAGTTAATTTGCAGGTCGATTTTTTGCCAATATCCCCATAGTGGTTTCTTGGCTTCAGGATTCTCGCAAGTTCGGTAATAAAAGGTGCGGGGTTCGGTGATAGTTTTGGCAAAGAGAAAGAGGGTATCAATGGGATAGGGACTCTTTGGCGTAGTCACCGAGTAGCGACAACCCTCAACAATTATCAGTCTGGTGATTTCGGCAAATTTATCAAAATAGTTGCGATAGGCAGTTTCTACCGACTCTGCCGTAATTTCAGACTGCAATAACTCGTCTTGCAGTTCTTTAAAGATAGGAGACGCATCTTTCCGCAAGCTGGGGTCGATATAGTTTTCCGGGTAGAGGAATACCTTGCGGTTGGCTTCCCACTTGCGGTAGTTCATTATCCACTCCCACCACACGGGGGGAATCTTGACTTCAGTCACACCTGGTTCTATCCCCATGCGACAGCGTTGCAAATAGTTTTGCACCGACAGAATTGCCAGTTGAATTTTTGAGTTACAGGAGCAACTGGTCATTTCTACATCCAGTAACAGGTACTCGGACAGTTGGCGCAGGTTTTCGTACTCTAGTTTCCACAAAGCATACTCAGAAAGAATTTGGCATTTGCGCTCTTCGAGAGTACCGTTGAGTTTCTCGAAAACCTTCTCCCATTCTGTTTCGTTATACTTGGCTTTGACGAGAGAAGTGGTAGAGTGCGCTAGATGCTGATACTTATCCCAGTTAAGAGTTTCCTTCAATAAATCGCATAACTTGCCAGGGAAATCTATATGGCTGCCGATAGACTCACAGAGGTCAAAACATTGCTTTAGCTTCAGTAAACCTTCCACTGAATTATAATATTCTTCATCGCTTACGTCGCCTGCGTCTTGTGATTTTAAATAGGCAATAGTTTCCTTAATTTGTTCTTCATTCCAACCAGTCTGTTTGGCTAAATCGTCTAAAATCACAGAAGAATATGTGATTTTAGACCAGTCGATAAATTCATTTACTTTTTTCTGATTTTTCTCGTTAAATCTCTCATGTTTAGCTTGTTTTGATAAATCGTCTAAAACTGAGTCATCAGAAGACAAAGACTTGAGAGAATTAGATTCTTCCAAATACTCCAGGAAGTTTTCTTCAGATTGGTTGAAGATTCCAAGTAATTGACTATGAACCTTGTAAATGGTTTGGATATTTTGAACTGTGAGATGAGTTAGAGAGCTGATATCATAGGCTTCGTACAATTCCTTAATGTTCCTCAATTCTGCTTCTTTTAGCGCTAACTTGCTAGCGAGTAACAGCATTTTTGAGATATATTGCAAACATTGAACAATTTTAGCCCAGCCATCCTCTTCCTCTTTTGTCTCTACTTTGGTTAATAGTAGATCAATATAATCTTTTTTGTCTTCTTGGTCGTTTTCTTGGGCTAAATCTGCACCCAAAGTGGCTAAAATCGAGAAAATACCGGGTTCAATGCCAAAGTGTTGTGCGATTTTTTCGTTCAGTTCTTTGTTGACTTTCTCTTTTTCACTCTCAGTTAGTTTTTCGTTAACCTTATTGTTCAATTCATTTAGTTCGTCCTCGGACAAATTCCTTATTTGGTCAACAGTGAGTTGACTTAGTTCTTCGTCAGTCAGTCTTCCCTTAAGTTCCTTGCGAATTTCTGCTAACTTCTCCTCATTTAATTTAGCCAGTTCCACCTCTATTTTTATAGCGCTTCGATCGGGTAATTGCACTTTTTCCCATAATGACTCCATAGAAGCAGCCATCTTCTTTTTTGGGAAGAACACCTCGACAAAGGGGTATTCAGTGTCGTTGAGGATGTAGTCGAGTTCGTAAACGTTGAGTTCCGATGCTTTTAGCCACTGAGCCAATTCAACGATCGCAATTAAGGTTTCGAGTTCCAGCCGTTTATGAGGCGGTTCGGAAGAATATTTGCGGGGTTCTACTTCTTGGTCGATAAACTTTAACAGCAGTTGATACTCTTTCGCATTCAATCCAAGTAACTTAAGCACTAAAGCATTGCGGTAAAGCCATGATAAGTTGGCAAGGTCTAATTTTACCTCTGTTTCCTCGCTCCAAATATCGTCAACAATATCGGTTAAATCCCGATCGCTCAGTTGTAAAGCACCCAGGAGGCGCTTTCGGATAACCAAATTCTCCTCGGAATTATCGTCAATTTTCCAAACCTTCGCCTTCTCTTCCGTTACTTCCCACCGTTCTTGCCCTTGGACGGTAAAATGGTTGTTAAAAATGCGATCGAACAAATCTTGAGGACGATCCTTTGGCTTATCGCCTTTACCGTATGTTTTCATGTCGTGCCAAAAACTGCACAACACGTCTAATGGCCACTTAGTTTGGATTTGTAGCCGCTTAATTTTGGCAATTTTTTTAATCGCTTCGTCATCAATTTTTTTATTTCCACCGGCAGAAATGGAAGCGAGAACCCAGTCCAAATCGGCAAACGACCAATCCAGTTTTTTGGCAAGACGCAAGAAGCGATCGATGCGATCGAGGGTTTCTAAGCTTAAGTTTATAAACTCCTTGCCATCATTGCTTAGATCCAGATAATCGCTGTTGGCGTTAATGTAAAATTGATTTGCTACTTTGTCTTGAATTTCTTGCGGCGACGACAGATTTTGATAGAGCAAATCATTCAATTCTTGCCAAGACAGTCCGGTCTGCTTGAGAAATACATCTTTGTCTTTCATTCTTCCTACTAAGTCAGGTACGGAAATCTTAAAGCCGTAGCGCTCGCTCAAATTATCAGTTTGATCAGAAATTATTAATTTGGATTCTTCTGGGGAAAGTCCTAAATATTCCCGCGCCCAAGTGACGCTATCTGGACTATCTGGATGAAAGATTTGGTAAATCTCAGCAAGATTCGTACCCAAATCACCCAGATAGAGCCGAATTTGTTCGAGGTATAAATTGAAAGGCAAGTTGCGTGGATATTTGGCAGATGCTAAGTCTTTAAATATATCTTGGTCGCCCTCTTTGAGCTTTGCCTCCAAAACTTCGCTGACAATTTGGGTGTAGGGAACCGTATCCTTGGTATTGTCGCAGGTTAAGAGAATTTCTTCTAAATCCGGGCGGCGAGTTTTTAATTTATGAGTCTCATCTGTCTGAGTAATATACTCTTCAGCCATCCGCATTAAATCTACAAAATAGGCAGCGGGACCAAAAATAGATTGACAAGGATCGCACTGTAAATAATCAAGAGAACCAAATAACTCCTGGTAGTTCGGAATACTTTTTAGACCCTCCCGCAGGACAGCTGCACTATCAAATAGAGTTGTTCCATGTCGCGGGGCGCTAAACTGAATCGCATTAGCCAAAAAGACCATTGCTCCTGCTGTTGTTTGTTTGGCTTGGCGATGGATACTTCTGGCTTTTTCGGCATCCTGGAGGTTGGCGGCGTTGACAAAGGCTTCTTCGGAGAGAGAAGCGATCGCCTGTGACGAATCTAGTTTCTGTTTGCTGTCACAGAGTGCGATCGCTTCATCGGATTCAGCACCAAGACGCAACAGCCGTTGGATGGCTTTGAGGCGATCGCATATTTTATCCTTATCCAAAGCCGTCCAATCTAATTTTTCGACAGCAGTTTCATCGAAAAAGTTGAAACTTGCTAATTGTTGAACGTCAAAACCTAGTTTATCCTCTGTATCACCTTTCTCATTCTTCTCAAAGAATAGCTTGAGGATAGCGTCATTTTTGATAGTGGTTAAGTCTGACATAATGCACCTCTATTAATGAAGTTTTGTTGTTGGTCAGTTCATCTCTAACTCGGGCTTGCTGAATAAGTGTGGAAGCCATTCCAGACAAGCTTTTCAATCGTTTCCATTCACGCCAAGTGCAAGGAAATGGTATTTTTGAGTTCAAAAACCTTGCACTTTTACCATAAAATTCTTCCTGAACTCTTAACTTATTACTTATTACTTATTACTTATTACTTATTACTTCAAAACCCGCACTTCCCTATGATTCCAAACAAGCTAGTATGTCGCGATCGCACACAAGAACTTCTGGGCTATCATAGGCAGAGCCCTCAATCTCGATTGCTAGCATCGGTTTGTTGCTGTATAAATCTACGATTTAGCGGATGTATGATTCATAATAATTACTTCTGTGTATGAACTCTCTGATTGAGAAAATTGCCTCGGACGAGGTTATTGATGCGGCGTATCAATGGTTGTGTGAGAAACGGAAACATTATCATTTCAACTCCGATGTGTGGCAGGTTAGGCGCTGGTGGCAGGAGAAAAAACAGCAGCTACAGGAGTTAATTCGCTCAGGAAGGTATCAATTTCGGGAATTACGTTTATTTCGGGGTGAGGATGAGTTGATTGAATGGTGGTCCTCTCAGGATGCTTTGGTGTTGAAGGCGATGACCATTGTTTTGACCGAACACCTCCAACCGATTCTCTCGCCACGGTGTTTTCATTTGGCGGGAAATGGGGGTTTGAAGGGTGCGGTGCGGGAGGTGGCGGCGAAGATAAAGGGAAATACGTTTGTATTTCGCACCGATGTTAAAGGCTATTACGCCAGTATCAATCATTCGATTTTGATGGAGCAAGTTGGTAAATATGTACATGATGAATCGGTTCTGTGTTTGTTATGGGGTTATTTACGTCGTTATGTGTCCGATGGGGGTGAGTTTGTCGATATTACCCAGGGGCTCTCCTTGGGTTGTCCCCTGTCGCCGTTAATGGGAGCCTTATACCTCAAGCCATTGGATGACCGGATGGCGGAGTTAGGTTGCTTTTACGTCCGGTATATGGATGATTGGGCGATTTTGGCTCCGACTCGCTGGAAGTTGCGGAAGGCAATAAAGGCAGTGAATGAGGTGATGAATGAGTTACTGGTACTCAAACATCCCGATAAGACCTTTATTGGGAGAATTGCGCGGGGGTTTGATTTTCTGGGGTATTGGTTTTCTCCTGCTGGTTTAGGTATCGCCCGTAAGACCGTGGAACGGATGGTGGAAAAGGTGTCTCTGCTTTACGAGCGAGGTGCGGATGAGATTCGCATTGAGGCATATTTGAAGCGTTGGTGGGGATGGGTGAGTGGCGGTTTGTTGGGTAGGTTGCTTGAGAGCATGAACTCTTTTGATTTTTTTTATTACAAACCGTCATCTGCCCCTTTTAGTTAATGGCTCCTTTTTCTCGTAATATACGAAATATTTCATGCTCTTCTCAACACCAAACTTGCGAATTAAGAACGAACCATAAAAACGCGCTCCACAATATTTCGGCGATAAACCTTTTACGCAACAGGGGCTAGCTACTCCGCTACGCAACCTTACCCTAATCCAGTCTTTTCGCTCCTCCTTTTCTTCGTTGCAAACCAATCCACCATACTTTCTGCGCTTTCGCCTACCTTTATATATTTGCCCGGCCTCCCGTTCCACGGGGCTATGAACTTCCTAATCGCTGCAATCCTTTCCTCTCGTGCCATTGCCAAGGGAAAATCTAGTCCTGTCGTTATGAATCCCTTATACTGCTCGTCCGTTGGACTCCCTCCACCTCTCCAAATGGCCTTCATTCCTCTCCTATAGTTGGTAAAAGAAACCCCATCACTCATATTGTCTCCCCCGCTCCCTATATATATATTATCTAAATCATTCTTTATCAACTCCGTCACTTCCTTCTGCGCCTCTTTCCTGACTGAGTCCATATCCTCTCCAGCAAGAATCCGCTCATTGAATTTCTGCCGATTTTCTTTACTCCATATCTTGAACAGTGTAAGTTTCCCCACTATATGATTTATTTGCTTGCTTCCCTCTACTTGAGGGCTTCCTTTTGGGATATATTTCCCTACATCCTCACGCCCATTTATTCTCCGGTTGACCTTATCCTTCAATTTCCATGAATAATCTGGGTTATACTTCAATTTGCCTTTTTCTGAGACCCACACCAACATCGTGTTGATCCGCTCGCCATTTGCATTGGTAAACTTCCGTGGTTTTTTACCCTTCTTGATTACACTGTCTACCTCCTTCTCGACTCCCCTATCTCCCCTCCTTTTTCCTAACGACTCCTTTGTCATACGCACCCGACGCTTCTTTTCCCCTCTCAAAGACAACTCCCTTCGCGCATTCCTGTGTCCCACGCTACTTGGACCATAAACAGCGCCGCTTCTTAACTTTTTCCCCGTCTCGTTAATGTTCCTCTTAACATAACCACCTATATCCTTTGCCACTATTGGACTCCCCCCCACAAACCCATACATATTGTTGCCATCCACCGTCCCCGCCGGATCGCAACTCATCCACCGTCCCAACCACGGCGCATAATACCGCGCACCATAGTAATACAACCCCGTACTTCCATCCCGTTCCTTACCCGAATACCGATAATTCTTCAACTTCACTTCCGCCACTTTGCGCCCCGCCACAAACGCCGTACCCCCATAAGGAAAATACTCCTCATAACTAATCAATTTCCCCGAACTATCCACCTCCATCGTCGCCGAGCCCAAATGATTCTCCAACTGATACCGCTCCTGGGGTTTCTTCACTCCTTCCGGCGGTTCTTCCTCCTTCCACACGTTCCGCTCGGCCACACAAGTCTCATCAACCATCACCCGCACGACCGTACGAAACTCGACGGGCCAACTTCCTACAAAGGCGGTCCTTGTTTCTACTCTTCCACAATATCTGGTTTCCTTTTCCTTTTTATTGCCTCGTCCGTTGTTCCCTGCCCACACCTTCCGAACCCTACTGCCACTGCTGTCATATACGTAATACTCCACGCAATGCCTGTATGCTTCCCCTCCCTCATACTCCACTTTGGCAATTTGGTCTTGGTAATTCCACACCAATTTCCTGTTCTCATTCATCTTGATCTGATTACCATTGCCATCAAAGAATTCCTCTACACTGCTCTTACCCTTCAGCAGTTTGCTATCCACCGCCCGATTGGAACTCTCCGACACTGTAAAATTCCGGGTGCGCCTTTGTTTCCCTATATGTTGGATGCGATATAAATTCCCCCCCTTGTCGTATTTGTAAATACGCTGGTAGTTTTCCACCGCCTGCCCGTTGTTCGTTCTCTGTATCGGCTTCTCCACCTCAACCGGTATATCCCCTCGCCGCTCCTGCGCTTCCGATAACCCCGGATGTTCCCGTCCCGTTGCTTCCACCAAACGATAGAGGGCATCGTAGGTGTAGTATGATACCGGATCTACTATTTGATTGTTGTTAAATACCCTTTCCCAAGCCCTATCCTCTATTTGTGTTATATTCCCCACCGGGTCATATATGTAATTCAGGTCTTGCAGAATTCTCCCTTCCCGCTTGGTGAATATCCGCGTTAAATTAAACGTTGTCGCTTCATACTCATAACTGGTTGTCACCCCATTGCCGTATTCGATTCTGCTGCGCTGTCCTTTCGGGTTGTACTCGATACTCCTGACATAGATAGTTGCTTCCCTTTCACCCCATTGGGATACTTGCATTTTGTCCAGATGTCCAGAAAGGTGATAAGTTGGACGGTGAACGTTTCCATCCACATCTATACTTTCTACCTCTCTCCCCTGTGCATTGTAGCGAGTCACTGTTTTATAAACCCTTAACTCAAGCTTTTCACTGCGCCCTTTCCAGTTGGCTTCATTTAAGATCTCCACCCGCAATTGCTGCTTACTGATAAGAGGAAGTCCGTCTATACTGTATCTTTCTATTTGCCGCCGTCCAGCCGAGTCGTATTGCTGGTATATTTGTCCCCGTAGGTTGCTCTCTTTCGCTCTGTCCTGACTTTCGCCATACACCATACGCTCCACGATATTATTTAAGTGTTCTTTTCCATCTCCCCCTTGCACCCGCACTTCTATCGGACGGTGCAACTCATCGTACTCCGTTGTCACAACAAAATTGCGGGAATCTTTGGCATAAATAGGATTGCCCATAACATTCTGTAGCGTCCAATGAGTTCCTGCATCCACACTCACAGATTTCAGGGCAGTTTGAGTCAAGTCGTAAACCGTTTGAACGTTTTTAATTCCCTTCTCCGATAAACGGGGGTCTGCACTGTTAAGCTCGTTACCAACGATATCAAATTTATAATTTGTAACCAGTTCCGTTTTATCTTCCAGTTGCTGCACTTCCTGAACAGTTCGCCCCAAATTATCCAAAATCTTGATTTCTGGCGTATTGTAAAATTTAGCTGCCTTGTCTAAGGCTATGCGTTCTGCCGACCCCTGAGCGAGTTTTGTATAGTTGTCTTTGTAGTATTTTGAATCCAATACCGTATCGTTTTCATCGTAGTGCTTTTCTTCCCAAGGGGTAAACTCCACCTTCGTATAAAATCCCTTGGGAGTATCCACGCGAATCACCCTATCCAGGGGGTCGTAATGCAGCACCGATGACACACCAAATTGATTCAACGCGGGATTAGCCACATATTTGTAGGTATTAATAAAATAGGGTTCATACTCCCGCACGGGATTACCTTTATTGTTGTAAACTTTACCCCCAGAACTCAACCAGCGATATTCACACCTTTCTTCTTTACTACCATCTGGTTTAAATGCTTCTCCTGGTTCCACCCTCATCTTAGTTTGCACTTCCCGTCCGAACCCATCGCTGTAAGATATATTGGTTTGCACGGGGGAAACCCACCCCTGGCCCCTCCCAGGAGGGGAATAAGATGGGTAATTTTCGGCGATTAAGTTCACCGTATGCACGGGAATCCCAGGATGTTTACAAGCATCTAAATCGTAATAAAAATAACTCGCTGCCCCTTGTAAATAGGTTTGGGGTTTATTAAGGGCTGTTTCCATATCAAACTCTGGCAAGGAAGCATCCGTTAAGGGTTCAAAACCCACATGTTTCCCCCATTCCGTACCATAATGGGAAGTTAAAATCACCATTCCCAAAGCATCCATTTTCACTTCGGAGATATTATCGTTAATATCCCGAATCTTTGTCGGTTGTAGGGTTTGATAATCTATCGCTTCAATGCTGGTGGTATTTCCCAACGCATCCGTAACTTTGGTTGCGAACATCAAGTACGAATCGTATTCTACGAGAGTTTCATAGCCAAAGGGATCGCTGGTTGTCCCTGGTAAATAGAAATGCTTTTTTTCGAGATATTGCTGTGTTAAACCAGGATTCCACCAATATTCCCCATCCTTAGTATATTTTCCGCGATCGCTCAGTTCTTTGTCTAAATCATCTGCCGTCAACACCCCCTTAAAGGCTGACAAGATATGTTCTTTTGCAACCACCGCCACTTCGCTGCGAGCCAGCAATGCCTCTGAAGTGACTCCACCTAAGCCTAAAATCGCTGTTAATGATTCATTCCAATAATAGTCCCTATCCCAACTGAGGAGATTTACCTCCTTATCCTTTAGCAGTCTGGTAATATCTTCCCAATCAAAATACTTTTTGCCTGGGGGTAAAGTCGCATCCTGTACTTCATAAACTTGACTTTCGATAGGAACCCCCAACAACCAAACCTGACTTTTAGCCTGATTATCCAACCGATTCTTCGTATAAGTCACCTTGAGGCTAGTTTGTTCCAAAAGATCCTTCCTGGTTTCGTCCAAAAGTTCCTTACCGGTTAACTCTCGCCTACCATAAGCAACAGCGCAATCTTGCAAAACATGACCGTATTCATCAATTTCCACTGTAAACTGATGAGAAATCCTGGGGTCATGAGGATTGCGTTCGTAATCGTAGGCTAAACTTTCTCGTTCCCAAAGGTAGAAAACCGCATCTTCATTTTCCCCTAATGGTTGCAATAACTTCACCTGAAAACAGGTTTCACTAACACTATAAGGATTACCAGCATCTTCCGAACCATCAAGTCCGTAAACTTCCGATCGCAACACCGTACCCTTCAATGCTACATGAGCTTGCCGCTCTTCTTCGGTACTAGGTTTCCCTCCATCCCAATCAAAGGTAGGTTCGGGTAAATCTCTTGCTCGTGCGTCCCCCGCAAAATACTCTTTCCGATACTCTTCAAATAAAGACTCTTGTTGCAGCCAAGCCCCAGTATGATACCAAGTCTTCGTTAATATAGGCGGCACATCCGTTGCTTTGGCATTAACGGATAAAGTTTCCGCATCCTGCCTCTCCACCCTACCAAAACCACGAAACTCTTTTTCCGTGCGATCGTAATACCCATGATGGTAGCTGTAACAACTAACCAACTTAGTATTAGAAATGCAATCGCAGTTTACTACTTTTTCCACCACCTGCACCGGAAACGGCAGCTTCGTCACCCAAGGCGTACCCTGCTGCTTATCTTGCAAGTAAAATTTAGTAGAACTTGCATAGATAATTTTCGTCTCGGCCCCCAAGTTGTTCCTAACCTGGTGTAATAAATAAGGCTTCTTGCGATCGCAGAAATCGTAATACCAGTGACGGGGTTGGGGATGATTCTGACTAAAGACTAAACCAGTAGTACCATTCCCCAATACATCAGCAAAATTGATTTGATTGAGATTATCCCAAGCACTCGGTAACGTCACCGTCTGGGGTGGGCTAAAGGAATTCCCACTCTGATTAAACCAAATAGTAATGCTACCCCTATAAACATAAGCAATATCTGCCGTACCCGAACCGTCAATATCCACTAAAAACAGCCGAGAAGCATCCAGTCTCTCCCCAAAACGCGGCGCATTAGCTAACTGAACTTTTTGGCCAAATTGACCATATCCCAAATTCGGCCAGCATTCAACACTACCATTAGTAATTCTGACTAAATGCTGTTTCCCCGTGCCAAAGATATCGGCAAACCGCAGTACCTCTTCCACGTCCCCATTTTTATTCATGGGAACTTCTTTCTCCCGTGGAGGAGTCAAGGGATTACCATAACCCTTTACCCCTTGATTCCGATAAATCCGCAAGCGATCGCTATCCACCAACAGAATATCAGCCAATCCATCCCCAGTAACATCCACCATTTGGTTATCTGGGTTCTGGAAATCCGTAGGAAAGCTCTCAAAAGGCTGCCAACTCTGCCAAGTATCGCGATCCGGGTCATACTGATAATAGCCATTATAACCCGACCCACTCACCACCAAAGCCATACGGCCATCACCTGCAAGATCCGTTAACATACGGCTACCATCTTGCAATTGGCGCTCAATAGGAAAACTCTCCAACTCCTTAGGTGAGCCATACTTTACACTCCTATTCCCCTCCTGGGAGGGGTTGGGGGTGGGTTGCTCCCCTTGAGGTTCCCAATACAAAGTCGTCTTCCCATCACTATAGAGAACCCCCGGAATCCCCTCCCCATAGAGATCAATAGACTGATAATTTGGAGGCAGGTTTAACCCTGGCAACCCGCGATCGTTTTCTTGCACCAGTGGCTGAAACTGACTATCCTCAGGGGTAAAAGCCGTATAGCTATACTCAACAGGTGGTAAGCTCTTAGTTACATATTCCTCTTGTTCATAGCGATACCCAGTAGACTGAACAGACTTGAGTAGGCTAACTTTTGTTTCTGGTGTTTCCTCATAAGTAAACTGTGTTGCACGGACAAGAATCGGGGCTTTATCGAGTTCCTCAAACCGATGAAACATCAAGATATTTCGGCATAACCTATGGGTGCGGATTTCAAAACCCGCATAATAGGTGGAAAATGGATCTGGGCGATTTTTCCACAGTTTCTCCTGCTCCGTTTTATATGGCCTTTTCTTGTCGCTCGGAGGGAGATCGTACTCACCATAGTCAAAAACTACTTCAAAATGCCAGTCAACATTTTTAAGTTCTTTATGTGTGCATGAATGCGAATTACCGTATTTGATTCGCTCTATATACTTATTCGCTTGTTTGCTACTATTAACCTTGTAGCTATCCAGAGCATCATGCTCTAGGTTTTCCGACTTATACTGATAAACAACATAATTCCCCTTACTATCAAACGTTTCTTCTAATAACCATTGAAAAACACGGTGAGAATTATCAGGGTCACATATTCTCGCTTGTTCAGTTTTGCCAAAAATACTAGTTACATTATCCTTACTAACCGTCTGCCAATAACAGTCTCTTGTCTCCTGATTACTCCACCGTTCGATTTTGGCAAATAAGCCTTCAACGCGGGGACGATAAGTAATTACACGATATCCTATCCCCTCAACAGTCCTAGTCTCTTCCTTTTGAGGAACTAAATCTTCCGCATTAGATATAAGGAAAGTATCCGTATCATCATATTTCGGAATCGCCTTAGAAGTTTTGCGGGAAATATTAGGAATAGCCAGACTCCACCCCAAACCAAAAGTACCATTACCCGAACCCGAACTATACTCAACACTCAACTGCGGTTCAAAACCCCGACAAGGGGAGGTGGGAATCGGAATAGACAGTGCCGCTGTCCCGGTAAATTCATTAGCCTGAAAGGTTTCTCCAATACCCTGAATTGCTCCGCCGCCTTTAGGTAAGGAAACTTCGGTTGTGGTTATCTTTGTCTGGCTATTCTTAGACATTGCACTTGGAACAAATGTAGATGACGTAAAGAGATGACCTAATTAAATATGTCTTAGGCAAGAGTGTTTTTTGTCGTTGTTATGGTATTAAATAACGTTTTTTTGGTCTTGTCTATCCGTAAAATTACCTATCTTTGCTACTTGACCTCTGAGGCCATTCGACTTTGGACATTCATTGAATGTTCTGTCTTCAGTCCTCTATATATAAGACGTGTTCAACTAGAGAATCTTGACTTTTTCAAGTTAGGGATTTTTAGCAACAAAAATCAGCTGGAATCAACTTCCTGCTTAAGGTTGAGAGGAATGAAAACCACTGACTAGGCGGCTAAATTCTTTATATTTCTTTACAAATACCATCAGCATTCCATCGCTAAGGCATGAATACACAGTAATGTAATTTTGTCAATATTTTATTTGTTAAGTGCGAATCGCAAATTTCAAAAGATGTGGTGTTAGGTTTTAGGTAATGCGCTTCGATAAAGTAGTTTCTAGGGTTCTGGGTGTCAATCCGTCACTTTTACTATGATGAGCTGTGTATTATTCCTACAACAATGACAACTGTCCAGGAGAGACATTAGACAACCCCCCCTGATGATAAGCCAAATGACACCCGGTACAGAGTGCGACTAAGTTTTCAGGGCGATTATCCTCCGGAATGCGATTATAGTGATGCACCGTCAGAGTTTTTGCCATCCTCTCTGAGTGCGATAGGTGCGAGGTATCTTCCCCAGGGCGAATGCACTGCAACCCGCACTTACTACAGCGCCATTTAGCTGATTCTTTGATTGCTGTGGCGATTTCTGACCAATTATCAGGGTAACGGTTGTTCGGCATACGTTAAATTGGGTTAGCGAAAAAAGGTGTGGGGAAACGAGTAAATAGACGCGGAGACGCGGAGACACGGAGACGCGGAGAATTGAAATCCCACTTCATATTTCGTTCACCCCGTCAAATTACTTTTCAGTTCATCAAAAATTGACTTCCTTATAAACAACCCTAAACACATCACAAATCACATAAACCTCAGCCAACCCAGACCCCACCTCAGCACCAAGGGAGCGCTCAGGAATGGTGTCAAAGATACGATGCTGAATAGCAAATTTATGAACTTCCCCAACAGGCACTTCAAAGGACTCAGACACATGAGATAAAGTAGTCAGAGACTGACCAACCAAGGAAGCAGCCGATACGGTTTGAGTAGATAATCCCTCCCAAACCTGTCCATCCTCCCTGCGAATACGAATCTGATGCTTATCCACCATTGTCGCTGTAGCGATCGCACTGATAAGATAAGAACCCTCAGACAAATCAAAAGACTTACTAGCAGTATCTAGTTGTATCCAGTTATCAGTACTTCCAGCAGTCACCAGATAATTCAAGTCCCTGTTAATCCAATCAACAGTATTACCTGTACCACCAACACCGCTAGGAAGTTTCCTATCTTTAAGAGTAGCAAAACTCGCGATTGCAGTTTGAATTACAGGCTTATCGATGGCGACAATCTGTCCCGCACTATCAGTCGCCAGTAGCTTATTAGGTGGCAGTTTACCATCAGGTGTCAAAGGTAACCCCGCAAACAAACCCAAAGCACTAGCCTGAAATTGCCCAGCACCAGCACTGACTAATCCCAGTGTAGTAGCTATCCCCTCAGCATACCCTTTGAGGTAGGTATCCCGATTAACCAAAGCTTGCAGCTGCTTTCCTGGTGAAAGTGTCGGATTATCAAGAGTGCTAAAAGCCTTCTCCCCTTGTTCAATGTGGGAAACTGGGGGAAAGGTGGTTCCGTTTTCGGTAAAGTCAGGCATGTTCAAAACCTCAAGTAATAAGTAATAAGTAATGAGTAATGAGTAATGAGTAATGAGTAATGAGTAATGAGTAATGAGTTAAGAATGTTCTCTAATTATAGCATATTATTGTTTGCCTTATAATTACTATTATAAGTGCTATAATTACTCTTGAAAATCAATCATTATGAATCAATGACCCGGTTTGCCCATGACCAATTTGCTAAGGAGTATCTAGAAGAATTACTAGCTCCTTTGGGTGAGGTAAAAGCACCCCGTCGTGTTGCAGGGGAAGTTCGAGAAATCGATGT
>JAAHGR010000559.1 GCA_010672425.1 Symploca sp. SIO2E6 | reverse complement strand
GCTGTTATGTGGTACACCTTTATCCCCCCAACCCCCCTTAGAAAGGGGGGCAGTAAAAGTCCCCCTTTCTAAGGGGGATTTAGGGGGATTTTTCTTACTGTACCTCATAACATCGCAAAGCGCTGTAACTACCCCAGAAGAACCATATTTTGCTATTCTCAAAAAGGTTGTTATCCCAATTTAACAAATGCTGCAAGCAGTGTTGTTTGACATTGATGGTACATTAGCCAACACAGACCCCATTCACTTTCAAATCTGGCAACAACTGCTACAGGACTACGGTCTTCAAATTGATCGCCCGTTTTACCGAAAACACCTCAGTGGTCGAACTAATGCTGCTATTGCACAGGATTTACTGCCACAACTGTCTATAGCAGAAGGCGATCGCTTGGGTATTGCTAAGGAAGAACGATTTCGGGAATTTGCTCAAGACCAGTTGGAGCCAATGCCGGGATTGCTGCGGCTGATTGATTGGCTCAAATTGCAGGATTGGAAATTAGCGGTGGTGAGTAATGCTCCTCGTTTAAATGCAGAGTTTATTCTACAAACTCTCAAATTAGAGAAAACTTTCCCTATGGTTATTATAGCAGAAGATTTGCCCGTAGGCAAACCCGATCCACTTCCCTACCAAGAAGCTTTACGTCGCTTGGATTTAGCAGCAGAAATGGCGGTAGTTTTTGAAGATTCTCCCTCCGGAATTCGCTCAGCTGTTGCAGCGGGGATTACGACGATTGGTGTGGCTTCGACTCACCCTCATTCTACTCTTTATGACTTGGGATCAACTTTGGTGATTGATGATTTTACCGATGAAAGGCTATTAAAAATGGGATTTTTTAGTAGCTACACACAGTAGTCGCTAGTTAGGGTCTGCTTCATCGAGTCGATTGAGTTGGGTTTTGAAGTAATAAGTAATAAGTAATAAGTAATAAGTAATAAGTCAAGAGTTCATTGGGGATTTACCGGTAAAAGTGCAAGGTTTTTGATCAAAAACATACCAAAACTTTTTTAAAACAACCGATTTAAACAATTATCCCTATTCCCTATTCCCTATTCCCTATTCCCTATTCCCCCTAATGATGTTCAAAGATGTTTTTGTAGTGGAGTAGATCTAAAGAAACCATAACTGGTAAAACCTCAAAACACTGTTGAGCCAGTTCCCAACGTTCTTCCCTTTCGAGCATATGAATCAGTTTCTGCTTTGCACCCAGCAGATAGCGCACATCATTGGCAGCATATTGTAACTGCTCATCAGAAAGGTTAGCAGCATTACCCCAGTCGGAACTTTGGGAAGTTTTATCTAATTCCACTAGTACTAACTCCTTGACCACATCCTTGAGACCATGATTATTCGTGTAGGTACGAGCGAGTTTACTGGCAATTTTGGTGCAAAATATCGGCTTGACATCAATATCAAGATTCTGCCGCAACATCGCAAGGTCAAAACGAGCAAAGTGAAATACCTTGAGGACATTGGCTGCTTCGAGCAATTGTTTGAGTAATGGTGCTTCTGTTTGTCCTTTGGCAATGCGAATCACCGTTACCCTGTCTTGGGAGTCACACAATTGTACCAGACACAAGCGATCGCGCTGGTAGATTAGTCCCATAGTTTCTGTATCCACCGCGATTTGAGACTCCCCCAAATACTGTTGATAGAGGTTCTCAGACAAATCGCGATCACAAACGTGAAAATCTTTCAATTCCATTGGTCATTGGTCATTGGTCATTGGTCATTGGTCAATTTACCATCTCAACGGCGTTTGAGGAAAACTTGGGTAAGGTAATATTCACCCTTAGCATTTTGGATAACGCCAATACCAGTGAGGTCAAACTCTCCCTGAATATTTTTCAGATGGCCTGGACTTTTGATCCAACCTTCAACTGCCTGTCGAGCAGGATCAGAGTAACCTTGATTATAAGCTACATTTTCCGCTGCACTGCTATAGGGCAGAGATTTTTCTAGCGCTTGGACTCGTCCTTTGAATCCATCATGGCTAAAGGGTACCCTACCACTTGCCATTGCCTCACTATGCAATCTTGCCTGCTCACTGATCCGAGGATCTAAAGTTAGGGGGGATAAATTACGGGATTGGCGATATTGATTAATCTGCTGATGAACAGATTGCTCCAACTTGATTAAATCTCCAGAGGTTGACCTTTGAGTAGCCGTTGGGGTTGGTGTAGTCCCGGAAGGGAGAGGTTGACTAATACTAAGAGGAGAATTGCAGCTGCTGAGTCCCGTAGCCAGTACTAGTAGTCCCCAATTGAGCTGAGATAGTCGTTTTGGCATCATGCAAAAGAAAGATTTAACAAAGAAGTTCAAGAAATTCAGAAATATTCCTGACTCCTCTAATACTTCACTTTTGAGTCTAGCCATTCCGGAAGGCTCCCCTATTTGGCATTGGTGTGCGCCTGTAGATAAGTTTCTCTTTCTACAACTCATTTCAACTAGGTCTCCAGTTACTTTTGAATCGAGTGAACCACAAAGACACAAAGAGCACAAAGAGAATTTCTATATTATGCAATTCA
This sequence comes from Symploca sp. SIO2E6, assembly GCA_010672425.1. Taxonomy (GTDB): domain Bacteria; phylum Cyanobacteriota; class Cyanobacteriia; order Cyanobacteriales; family Coleofasciculaceae; genus Caldora. The sequence continues at coordinate 2,756 of JAAHGR010000559.1, read as the reverse complement.
TCAAAATATTGTGATATCTTTAATTCAGAGTTAAGGAAAAGTAAAAAATTAAGATGAAGAATGCCAAGACAAAAGCCATAGTCGCTACCGCATTAACCGGTATTTTAGCTGCTGGTATTGGGGTTACAGCCAATAAACAAGAGGCTTTGGCGGAAGAAGAGGGTATGGAGAAATGTGCCGGTATCGTTAAAGCTGGTATGAATGATTGTGGTGCTAATGACCACGCTTGTTCTGGTTTATCTACAGAATCTGGTAATGCTAATGAGTGGATTTACCTTCCTGAAGGAACTTGCGACAAAATTGTCAATGGAAGAGTAGTGAAAAAGTAAAGTAGTCGTGGAGTGGCATAGCTAAAAATGAGTGATGAGTAATGAGTAATGAGTAATGAGTAATGAGTGATGAGTAGATATAGGATTTTTTTGGTGTTGTATCTCCATCTTCCTTGTCCTCCTTGTCTCTAAACCACACTCATTAGCTGTGCCAGGCTAGTAGGGTGGGCATTGCTGTTAAAAAACAAGGAGTTCAGGAGTCAAACAATTGAAGATTGAAGATTGAATATCTTAGATTTACCCCATAAATAAATGATACTGTGGGCGAATCACCTCAAAGCCAGTAAAATCCTGGGGAGATAGGGAGATGGGGAAATGGGGAAACGCTTGCTAGCCAAGTATTTTATTAGGGTGAGGGGTTTGACCCCTCGGTTAATTGACCCACAGTATCATAAATTTAGGGGCTTGAGGATTTGAAGATTGAATATCAGAGATGTATTCCATAAATAAATTTAGGGGCTTGTGACCGTTTTATTCTAAAATCTAAAATCTTTAATCTTTAATCTAAAATTTCTCTGGTCAGGAGTAATGATTTTTCCCACACCTCACACCCCACACCCTACAACCAGTCTCGCTGGAGTGCCTACATCCATTAAAGGTGCTGGTATTGGCCTGCGATCGCTTCACTATCAATATATTTTAACTCAAAAGCCCAAGGTCAATTGGTTTGAAGTTATCTCAGATAACTATTTAGGGGATGGTGGACTGCCTCTATACCATTTAGGAAAAATTCGGCAAGACTATCCGATTAACTTACATGGGGTAGGACTATCTTTGGGTTCTACGGACCCATTGAATAGAGGCTATTTAACTCGCTTAAAAAAACTAGCCACAAGCATGGAACCAGATTGGGTTTCTGAGCATTTATCTTGGATCTCGATTAATGGACACTATCTTAACGATTTAATTCCCTTACTCTATACAGAAGAGGTATTGAAGCATGTAGCATCCCGCATCTTGCAAGTACAGGAATTTTTAGGTAGACCTATTTTAATCGAGAATCCCTCCCCCTATCTAACTTTCACCGACTCCACGATGACCGAGTGGGAGTTTGTCGAGGAATTAGTGAAAAAAACTGACTGCTACTTGCTGCTAGATATCAATAATGTTTATGTCAATGCCATCAATAATCGATTTGACCCCCTTGATTACCTCGATGGCATTCCAGCCACCAGGGTTAAGGAAATTCATTTAGCCGGTTATCAGGAACAAGAGAATTATCTCTTGGATACTCATGGTTACCCAGTACATCCACCAGTTTGGCAACTGTATCAAGCAGCCTTAGCCCGGTTTGGAGCTGTACCAACTCTGATAGAATGGGATACGGATATTCCTAGTTTTGAAGTATTGATGGCAGAAGCCAATAAGGCTCAACAGTTTTTAGCCAAGGTGTGCTAATGGACGTGATCGCTCTACAAAATTTATTTTATCGGGCTGTTTGGGAAAAGGACTCTGCTAGCAGCGAAGAACTCAGCAAACATATCAAAGCAGCTCAAGACTTAACCCCAGCAGAAGGCATAGCTATTTATCGTAACAATGTAGTTGGCAATCTGACAACAACCTTAAAGTCGATTTACCCAGTATGCTGTCAGTTAGTCGGAGAAAAGTTTTTTCAGGCAACTGCCGTCAAATTTATTAGTCAGTATCCTTGCATCTCTCCAGATTTAGGAGACTACGGCGAACAATTGCCGGATTTTCTAGCTGACTTTGAACCAGTAGCCAATTTACCCTATCTGCCGGATGTTGCTCGGCTAGAATGGTTTTGGCATAGAGTTTTTATTGGTGAAGATACAACAAGCTTAGATGTACAAAAATTAGCAGCGGTACCTCAGGAAAGATGGGGAGAGTTAATTTTTCACTTGCCGAAAAATAGCTTTATGTTAGAGTCAGCTTATCCGATACATCGGATTTGGCAAGTCAATCAAGCCGACTATCAAGGGGAGCTCACCGTCAGTCTAGATGAAGGTGGCAGCAACATCTTTCTCTGGCGTCAGGATTACGATATGCGCCTGGATTTACCTGGTACTCTAGAATGGGAGTTACTGAAGGCTTTTCAAGGTAATTATCCCTTGGAAGCAATCTGCGAACAATTAGCCGACGAAGTAGATGTGGGTTCTTGGTTGCCAGTTTTTGTACAACGGGGATGGATTAGTGATTTTTCCGTTAGTTAGCGCGGGTGAATTCAAAATTCTTGCATTGATGGAATTGACCAGTCTATTTACGAAAAATGTACAAGTGATCATGTAGCGAAACATCTCGCTCACGCTGAGGTGAAAAGCGAGCAAAATGCTCGCACTGCTTTATTGCATCATTATCTGTAGGTAATCCCTAATATCAATTCCGGCTACATTGGGATAATATTCGTAATGTAGGGGCGCAAAGCTTGCGCCCTCCAGCATCTATGTTTTCTAACCAGAAAGCCAGATA
>JAAHGR010000558.1 GCA_010672425.1 Symploca sp. SIO2E6 | reverse complement strand
GATACCCCCGTTTTGAAGAAACCGCGAAACTTGCTCTGAGACGTTGCATGCAACGTCTCTACAGGGTGGGATATAAAGGGTTTGTGTATACCGGATTTGGTATCAGTTGTTGCGCTAGCTTACTACAGCTTGCGATTGCTTTGGGCACCAGCTTGCGCTGATCGCGATAATTTGGTAGTTAAAAAACAGGTACGGAAGTCTGGGAGAACAAGGTTATCTCCTACCTATTCAACTAGCCGTCGCGATCGCACTCTCATATTCCCAACAATCAATGCAAAACTGGGGCTGTTTACGGGCTGGAAGCCCGTTCCACGGGTTGTTGTTGGATATGAGCACAAACCTGTTATCTATAGGCGCACACCTCTCCCTATTTTACAATGATAGCAAAAAATACCGGCGATCAGCTTCGCTGGTGCCCAAAGCAATCGCAAACATCTTCTTGCAAGCTAAACACATCCAAGATTTTTGCATTTAAGCTGAGCAATGGCTGCATACCGACTATTGGCCACAACTGTTACTTCAGGCCATTCCTTGGCACGGGCAATATATTGATCATTGTCCCTTTATTCCTTCAACCATAAATTTCGCTACGGTGTCCAATCTGATCAATGGTGATAATCTTTGTCTCAATACTAAAGTCATAAATCACTCGATAGTCACCCACTCTTAGCTTAAAGAAACCTACCAGATTACCAGTCAAAGGCTGAGGATTGATTTGATCGAAGTTTTCAGCCAGCCATCGAATTTTTCTGAGGATACGCTCTCTCACGACGGAGGAGAACCTCTCTAGGCTGACAATAGCTTCTGGTTCAAATTCAACAGTGTAGTCCATTACCAAGTTAGTCCCAGTTTCTGAGCAACTTCCTCAGCCGGAACACCACGAATTCCTGCTTCTCTCCGCTTCTGTGACTCGATTAATTGCTGCCTAACTTCTTCTTTGAGTTCTAAGCCACTATCAGGATCGTCAAGAAATTCCTCTAGGGTTTCTGCAACAGTCTGCCGAATCAAGGCTTTGAGTTCATTGACTGTCATGTCCTTGACTTGCATGTCCTTGACTTGCATTTCCATCTCCTCAGCTTTGCGGTGAATATCAATATGATAATTTAAACTACATCACTAGCACTAACTTCTTCTTGGGGGTGTGTTTCACAACCAACCGGTCGCATGTGGGATATAATAACCACGATAGTGAATATGTAGCTTAATTGAAGTACTAGCCCATGCCCCGTGCAGTAATCTTGACTGCTCTTCCTGTTGAGTATCAGGCTGTCCGTACTCATCTTACAGATTTACAGGAGAAGACACATCCCCAAGGGACTATTTACGAGCAGGGGAAATTCGTTGCTAATGGACAGGAATGGGAAGTAGGGATTGCTGAGATAGGGGCTGGCAATGTCAGTGCAGCCAATGAAACTGAGCGAGCGATCGCTTTTTTTAAACCTGATTTCCTTTTCTTTGTAGGTATTGCCGGAGGCGTCAAGGATGTTAACATGGGTGATGTGGTGGTAGCGACTAAGGTTTATGGCTATGAGTCGGGAAAAGTAGGAAACCAGTTTTTTACCCGACCTGACTTGGGAATGTCGAACTATGCACTGGTACAAAGAGCGAGAGTAGAAGCGCGAAAACCAGAGTGGCTACAGCGGCAAAATAGCGGCTCAAACGTACCACCCCGTGTCTTTGTGGCTCCCATTGCCGCAGGAGAGAAGGTTGTCACATCCAAACAATCAGATTTTTTCCAATTTCTGAGAACGAGTTATAACGATGTAGTCGCTGTCGAGATGGAAGGATTTGGTTTCCTGAGTACAGCTTTTGCCAACTCCAATATCAAGGCGATCGTCATTCGAGGTATCTCTGACTTAATTGAGGGTAAAAATGATGATGCGGTCGAGCCTGAAGCAATTCGCCAGGAAAAAGCTTCTCACCATGCCAGTGCTTTTGCTTTCGAGATTTTGGCCAACCTAGAGGCAGACTCTCAAGTGTTTTTAGTAGCTCAAGCTGCTTATTTAGAAAGTTTCAGACAGTTTTTCAAAAATAATCGAGAATTAATAGTTGGTTTAAATGATGAGCCTGCATTAAATACTTTAGCAGAGCAGATCAAGAATTTTGGAAAACAGTTGCAATTAAACGAGCAGGAAGCAGAAAAAACTCTAACTTGTTTTCACGATTCTATCTTAGCTCAGGAATTCAAGACAATTCTGATTAAACACTTACAAAAATTAGGATTGTCACAAGAATTAGCAGAAATATCCGCTGAACGAGTATCTCGCAATACTCATCGCCAAATGAAGCGTGCATGTACTGGGCGCGAATTAGAAGCGACTTATGGAGATAGGTGGCAAAGAGATTTAGAAATATACTTAAGTCTTGATAAATACTTAGAAGATATTATTGCTCAGAAGCCGATGGAAAAAGTATTTGATGAAGATTTTTGTTTTCAAGATATTTATATTCCTCTTGAATATGAATCAGTTAATTATTCTAGGATTTGTCCAGAATGTGGCTCAGATAACCTTTATTTATCGATTGAACTAAATTTTTGTTTAGATTGTGGAGCAAATTTGACCACGAAAGTGACCACTAACGTTATTGAGGAATGGGCAATAGATGCATTATTAGATCAAGAAAAATCAGGAAAAGTATTATTTATTCAGGCAGGTCCTGGACGAGGGAAAAGTGTTTTTTGCCGTATGTTTGCCAATAGGGTTAGGGAAACTCTTTATCCTATCTATACACCAATTTTGATTCGTCTCCGCGATATTACATCGTTTAAAGACAATATCGAGGAAACTATCAGTTCAGCAATCGGTTGGGATTTTGCGACTCAAGATAAAGATTGGTTAACAGACCGTAATACTCGCTTTCTCTTTTTGCTCGATGGCTTTGATGAGTTATTGCTCGAACGGGGAGCCAGCACTGAACTACAACAGTTCCTCGAGCAAGTTGCCTTATTTCAAAAACGCTGCGCTGAAAATAGTGAGCGGGGACATAGAGTCATAATCACAGGTAGACCAATGGCCTTGTATGGTATCGAAAGATTGATGCCGCCTAACTTAGAACGAGTGGAAATTTTACCGATGAGTCGGCAGATACAACAGCAGTGGTTGGATAAATGGCAAAAGGTTGTAGTGGCATGACACACTTAAAATGAGGGAATAGATTTTGGCTCAAACCCTTATTTGACAAGGAAGCCGTCGATTTCCTATTCCACCATTTTAGCTGTGTCGCGCCAGTAGATGCAGATCCAAAAGTTGCTCGAGTTAAAGTCAATAATTTTATTACCTTCTTAGGGGATGCTCGATGTCCCAATCAAGTGCAAACTTTAGCTCAAGAGCCTTTACTGCTTTATTTATTAGCGGTAATGCATCGAGACGATCAGCTAAAAGTAGAGATGTATGAACAAGCAAATACTGGTGGAGCAAAGATCTTAATTTACGAGCAAGCAGTCCGATGGGTACTTGAGAGGCAAAGAACAGAAGCAGGACGTAATCTGAACCTAAAAATTGCAGATGTTGAAGATTTACGTAGCATTCTTGATGAAGCTGGGTTATGTGTAGTTCAGACAGGTCATGAATATGCCTCCATTTCTTTGATCGAAAATCGTTTGATAAATCAAGAAGATGAAGGAGCAACAGCAATAATTGCAGCTGCTCGAAAACAATCCCAAGAAAATCCACTAAAAAATGCTCTCGCTGCCTTTTATCTCAAATCTGCTCAGGGTGCAGATAATTCAGTTGAGTTTTTCCATAAAAGTTTTGGAGAGTTCCTCTGTGCTGAGCGTATCGTCAACAGTTTTGAGGATTGGACAAGTAAAATAGGAAAACGTGGGAAAACTTACTCAGTCTCAACTAAAGAGTTATGGTGGCAAGTGTACGATCTATTTGGATATGGTCATTTAACACCAGAAATTGTGGAATATCTCATGGCCTTATTGCAAAAACGGCGGATAAATGCTGTTGGTTTATTCGAGCGGCTTAATGATTTTTATTTACTTTGGAGTGACGGTGAGTTTATTGAAACAACAGAAGATATATTACCGAAGAAAAAGGCAAGAGAATTGCAAAAGCAAGGTATTGACAAAGGTACAAGAGAAGTTGACATCTACACGGGATTGAACATATTAATTATATTAATGGAGTTACACCGCTATGGGCAGTCTGTTGAACATTTAAAGGCTAAGATCGATTTTCATCCTTGCGGTCATCAAGTAAATAGCGAAGAGTTTGATGATCAAAGACTAAGCAGAATTATTGGTTATAGTGAGTGTTTAGGAAAATTGACCTTTAGCCAAAAATTTGGAAATTTTCTTCACAACATTAATCTCAGTCATGCTAACCTAAGTTTTACTAATCTTAGCAATGTTAATCTCAAAAATGTTAATTTAAGCTACGCTAATCTAAGTTACACCTATTGGAGGGATGCTGATCTTAGCGATGCTGATCTTAGCGATGCTGATCTTAGCGATGCTGATCTTAGTAATGTTGCTATTAGCTACGCTAGTACTGACGGAAGCTTAACTTGTGGTATTTGTGGATATGATAAAAACCCTAAAAGTAGCGAATTTTGTGATGCTTGTGGTTCTCAGCTATATAAGATTAATTTTGTAAGGGCTAATCTTAGCAATGCTAAGCTCTGTAGAGCTAGTTTTCGAAATGTAAATTTTATAAATGCTAACCTTAGTGGTGCTAATCTTAATGGTACAGATTTAAGTGGTGCTGATCTTAATGGTACAGATTTAAGTGGTGCTGATCTTAATGGTACAGATTTAAGTGGTGCTAATCTTGAAAACATCAACTTAACTAATGTAAAAAATCAACATAGAGCAATTGGCTTATATCAAATCCGGCTAAACACTTATCGTATCCTTCCACCTTGCAACCTTGCTCTTTTCCTTCTGCCATCTGCCTTCTGCCGTCTGCCTTCTTGTCACCAAGGTGTAACGATTCTACCGGATTTGATATTACCAGAAGTTACAGAGTTTACACTAAAGCCAGTTATTGTTTCTAGCAATGACACCATAACTTGTGATCTTTGCGGATATAATAAAAATCCTAAAAGTAACGAATTTTGTGATGCTTGTGGCAGCGAACTATCAATTCAAAGCCAGTAGAGGGAGGCAACTGCCCCCCAATCTTTCAAATGTCATTATCAACCTTGCCGCTTCTTACGGCTGTGGACGCAGTTCAATTTTGACCTCAACACCAGAAAAATGGGCTGTAAGGTCTAATTTTCCACCCATTGCTTCTATCACTTCCCGCAAATGGCTAACGTACATATCATCACGAT
>JAAHGR010000557.1 GCA_010672425.1 Symploca sp. SIO2E6 | reverse complement strand
CTGCTCGATGCTCAGGAGCAGATGTGAATAATTCTATCACCCGCTCTCCAATTAGTTCGACGGTGTGGTAAATATCCCGGGGAGTATAGATTTCCAAGCCTTGTCCCGTGGGACGAGGATTCGCATCCGGTTGCGGATCATCGGCATCTACAGGACGAATATTTTGGGAGCGAAAAGCCAGTTCTGCACCGGTCAACCGGGAGTTATTCACCCAGTGCAAGACAAAGTTAGCAGCTTCTATAATAATAGTACTACTACGACCAGCCTGATCCATGGTTGCCAGAAGTTCTTGAACCTGACAGTCTTCGCAGAACCGATTGAAATAAATCGGATCAGCTGGGGTAAAGGTCGAGTTAATCGCTTGATTGGGGTCGCCAACTCGAATGAAGTTTAGAGAAGCAGAGGGATTGTTGGGGTCAGTAGCCAGAGTCTGCAATAATCGGTATTGGAGTTGGGTAGAATCCTGAGCTTCGTCTTCAAAGACAGCAAAGTATTGTTTCTGCCACATCTTACAGATGGCATCGTTATTTAAAACTCTCAGGGCGGCGAGAATCATGTCATCATAATCAATGAAGTTCCTCACTCGTGCGATCGCTTGATATTGTTCGTACAAACCAGCTGCGATCGCTAAAGTTTCGTAAGGATCGTTGGTTTGTTGATTGAGTTTCCACAAGTCTTCTGGGGTTAAACCAGAACTTTTGGCTTCATGAATAACGATATAAGCCAATTTCGGCAGTACCTCAGTGCGCAACACTGACTGTCGCCGGAGTCGTTCCGTTTCCTCCCCATCAAAACTTTGTCCTTCCAAGAGGGTAGAATAACGAACCGGATGCAGAGCAATCCACTGTTCTACCGCAGAACGAATCAAGCGGTTACTCGAACGAGGAATTACCACTGTGGCATTTTCTAAATTAATACCCGATAAATCAGGATGGCGGTTAGCGATATTTAGGGCTAAGCCATGTAAAGTATGGACAACAAAACTGTTTTGTGGTATAGAAAGAGAGTTAAGATGGGCACGAATTTTAGCTTTGATACTAGCAGCAGCAGAACGAGTAAAGGTAACTACAACTAATTGACGCTTAGCGTGGAGTCGATAACGAGCGATCGCGATCGCCGCTGCCACTGCCATCCCGGTAGACTTACCCGCACCAGGTACAGCAGAAACCGCCAGTTGTCCTCCCCGCCAGTCGGCCATACTTTGCTGTCCCTGTCGTAAACTATCGCGGAGTTGCTGTAATATTTGTTGTTGGTTGTTGGTTGTTGGTTGTTGGTTGTTTGTTGTTTGTTGTTTGTTATTTGTTGTTGGTTGTTTGTCATTTGTCATTTGTTGTTTGAGAATTTCTCCTTTGTCTCCCCATCTCCCCATCTCCCCATCTCCCCATCTCTGCGTCCAGTGCGTCCAGTGCGTCTCCTTGTCAAACAATTTAAGATTGAAGATTGAAGATTTTAGATTTACCCCATAAATAAATTTAGGATCTTGAGGATTTGAAGATTGAATATCAGAGATGTATTCCATAAATAAATTTAGGGGCTTGTGACCGTTTTATTCTAAAATCTAAAATCTAAAATCTAAAATTTCTCTGGTCTTCCTTAGTTTTCCCCCTCTATTGCTCGTCTGAAAAACCTCATTGCCTCTACAGTAGAAGTCATTAATACGCACCGGGTTAATAATTGGATATCCAGGGAAGGTAATACCTCAGAAACATAAATCCGCTCGTAACCATTGGCTCTAAGATGATGTAAAGTAAATAAACCATCTTCCCAAAACCAAACTTCAGGTACACCCAACTCCTGGTAGCGATTCAGCTTGGAGAGATTACCACTAGTAAAAACCACTTCTATAGATAGGTCTGGAGTTTTCTTTGACTTCCCGATACAATAAGACTCGTCAGCTTGTGCTGAGGCTACCCCTTCTTTCTCTTGGGTAAAGCTTCCCGTAGGGATAAACTCAATTCCCTTAACTTCAAAGTAGATAGCTAGCAAAATCCCAATAAAGCGGCTGAAAGTTTCGTGGTCTTGAGAAATTGCCAAAATTTCTACTTCTCCTCCATGATAGAACAGTCGTATACCTGGTGAATCGGCAAAACCCTGTTCTAGTAGCTTGAATTGTTGCCAACTCATCCCTGAGTGAGTCAGCCGTTGATCTTTTGGTTTTGAGAGTGTCTGTGTCATTTAGCTGATAGCTTACAATTCACCTTGAGGTGGTCGTTCCAAGTCGGGAATATTTCCTGCTGTCTTGTGCAGGATAGAAAGCCATTCTGTTGTTTGGGGACGAATAATCACCGTTACATTCTGATTTTTGAGTTCTTCAGGAAGCTTTAGTTGTAAGAGTCCATCTGAACCAATATGTGAGTTTAAAGTGATTGTTTGCATAAAATTTTTCCCATAGATTCATAGGGTATATTTGAAGACTTCGTAAGCTAAGACGCATTTAAATTTGGCATCCCAATCTCCGCGTCCCCGCATCCCCGCGTCCCCGCGTCTCCTTCATAGCTGACAAAACTTCCGCTGACGGTCAAGTTCTGGCTCTTGCCAGGAATAGTCGAAATGGCTGATAGAGTTAATTCGTGGTGAGAGCCGCTGGAGCGATCGCATCTGCACTTCTAAGGGGGGACGATTTTTGAAGGATCTGCCCCAAGTGCCTGCCAAAGCTGGTGTCACCTGAGTGCCACCGGGAGCTCGCTCTAAAGTACGCTTGACTAAACTGTCGATACAACTGGTATTGCCACAAACGCCATAAGACATGGCGTGCCACTCAATTGTACTGGGGAAATTGTCCCAGGGTTGTAATCGCGAATCATAGCCACCGCCACCAACCACTTGATTGGCATCGGGGAAAAATACTGCTCCAGATTTTACCCCGTTGCGCTGAGCCGCAAGGACAGCTAAGGCAAGAAAGTCGAGGACTCCTTGAGCAGCGTGAGCAACACTCAGCTGCCACAGTTGCCATTGTAGAGATCCTGCTGTATCTCCCGATGAGGGATTACGACCTTCCCAACGAGGCGCATCTTCCTGAGGATAGAGTTTTTTGACGGCTGCGACATCACTAGCACTAATACCACTCTTACTGAGATAGCGCTTAATTAATTCTCTACCTTGATTATTCAAACCCCGAGCATAAAGAGCCTGTTTAGCGGCATCACTATAAATCCACAAATCTTGGATTCTCTCGGCAACAGTATCAGAGCCATCCCCACGAGGATAGCGAATATAATCGAATAGTACTCCATCCGGTCGTCGTTTCATTAATACTTCCACCAATTGGTAAAAGTCTGTCTGAGCCTGACGGTTATAGGGGTCAATAAAAATTTGATGGCCACCTGGTACCACCGATTGACTGGTCTGTCCTCTACCATTGCGAGCTAAGGCTCCTTGGCGATCGCGACGTTGAGCATAGCTGTAACCAAAATTCATGGTAAACATCCAGGCATAAACTTTCAAGCCCCGCTCACGACCCTTAGCGATCGCTTGAGCAAACAAATCCACATTCTCATACCCTGGCTTTTGCACTATAGATGGCCAAGGTGTCCGATTATCCGCCGATGGTAGCAACACCTGACCGCTATAAAAGACTTCTAGGTTAATTTGATTATAGCCCTTATTAACGATGTGATCGAGAATCTTATCAATGGCTCCAGGACGAGCATCACAGGGGTATAAGCGTAACCAAATCGCTTGGTTTTGAGGGAAAGTACGACTACGGCAGCGCTGCAAATAATCCGCATGTTGCTTCAAAAGTGCCTTGTAGCGTTTGGCTGAATCTGCATTCCCCTTAAGGGAACTCTGGCGTAAGCTCTCTTTTTGGGCAATTTGCTCCTGGGTAAACCGGCAATAGGCTTGGGTTTGAGCCTGAGCTGTTGACGCTAACCAATATTGACTGATTAAGTTACTACCAGTCAACAGCGCTGTGAGTAAACTGCGATATAGGAGCTGATGCCGTTTCCCTGTAGGAGAACTCTTAGACATAAAAGGTGTGAGGTGTTAGGTGTTATATCAAATTATGATAATTCATCAAAATATAATAACTTCTCCGCGTCCATCTTAACTAGGTAGATATTCATTCATTGCGTCGAGACAAATAGCGAACCTCTTCAAGGAGAATATTAAACCGTTCATCATTTTCGGCTTGACGCTGCTTGACATTTTCCATATCGCGCTGACGAGTGAGCCGCAACTTGCAGAAGGGCTTGCACGGTAATTCTCAAGCCATCTACACTATCTTTAACCTCGGCAATGCTTTCGCGCATTTCGCTCATACTTTCACGCATTTCGCTCATACCTTCGCGCATTTCGCTAACGCTTGAAGATAATTCATCCAACATGTCATCAGTCCAGCGCACCACTGCCATTTTTTTGCTCCTTGGTCTTGTCGGCTAGTTTCTATTGTATCAAATCGCTGGTACTAAAGTACTGTTGCCTCGGGTAGCGAAACTCAACACTAAGTAGGGCTTGCTGAATAAGTCGTAATCCTCAATAGTAGAATAGGTAGGTTGGGTAGAGCTTTCTTTGTGACCAGAGAAATTTTAGATTTTAGATTTTAGATTTTAGATTTTAGAATAAAACGGTCACAAGCCCCTAAATTTATTTATGGGGTAAATCTAAAATCTTCAATCTTTAAATCCTCAAGCCCCTAAATTTATTTATGGGGTAAATCTAAAATCTTCAATCTTCAATCTTCAATTGTTTGACCCAACACAACTCCCTCCTGTCCCTCCCGTGTTGGGTCTCGTTGCCTCGACCCAACCTACATTTTTAGGTGTGTCACGTTACTAAGCTGTTTCGTATCTCAAAGTCCCCCTTTTTAAGGGGGATTTAGGGGGATCAAGATGTACTTTATAAGTCCTAGAATTGCTAACAATGAGGATTTGCTGAAGATACAGCAAACCCTCATTAGTTATTCCAGGAGAAACCAGTTTTATAAGAATACTGAATCAGTGTTCTAGCGCAAGCATTTAGGGCGCAAGCATTTAGGGCGCAAGCATTTAGGGCGCAAGCATTTAGGGCGCAAGCATTTAGGGCGCAAGCATTGCGCCCCTACCGTTCATCAGGGGAAGAGGAAACATTCCCTCCACACCCACATCCGTAGGGGCGCACCGACGTGCGCCCAATGTGTACCCCCTATCACTAGTTTATCAGAAATTAGAAGACTCTTGACATCCTCCCCGGCCTAAAGGCGCGGGGATTCCCAAACCTCACGATTTGGGTTTCTGTTTCATAGCACCTGCCTTTACAGAAAACTGCTGTTCAGGTCTTACAGTCGCTCCACAGACTGACACGGCAAGCCCTGCCG
>JAAHGR010000556.1 GCA_010672425.1 Symploca sp. SIO2E6 | reverse complement strand
TGCTGCACTTGCTTACCATAAACTATCTCCTGTTCATGGCTCAGCAATGGAACCCGACCGATTTCGTGCAGATAAGAGCGAACCATATCTGCTGATAAGGTGGGATTAACCTTCTTCTGACTGGTCTTAGTGGTAGGCATCGGTGAGTAGTGACTCCATAAACAAGTAGTAAATCTGTCGAGAAGTTTGACTTCAGAGGTAATGATGAAATTTCACACTTTGAGTTCAAACTTCTGGCTTGATTTAAGGACTGTCTGCCATCTCTCATGAGGGCAGTAGTTGGTGTGAAGTGGATATGGTTGAAGCTAGATTGACAAAAACCTCTCTTTTTTGATTTGACAGGGCTCCCCAGCATTTCGCTGCTCATGAGGAGGGAAAGAAACTAACAACTCGAAATCGTTATGAGTTTGACTTAACCTTATTGTATTGCTAATTTAGACGTCCGTAAAGAGGAAAAGGTTCAACCTAATTTTGGTGTCTCTAGATGAGTTGAGTCTGAAGTTGGTGTCCCATATCTATCTCACAAAGACGACAAGAGTAACTGACATCCGTTCTTACTACCATACTCGCTCATATGCTGGGAGTAGAGGGACATATCCAGAGTGAGATAACCGAACTCAATCGAGTCGTAATCTCTAGACAATTGACATTCCCTGCTCTAATGTAAAGGATACGGTGTCTAGGGTGTAGGGTTTGGAGTGCTAGCAAAATTATGGCTAAGAGATTAATTTAACTACCTTACCCGGAATCAACTTGCTAATCTGTAATGGATAGACACCAGTTTCCTCTAGCCATGCTGCTTGGAGCAGTTGAATATGAATAATTCCCCCCTCAGTAGCGTTTTACTACCAGCAGTAATTGTCTCTAGTACTGTCTTTTCCACTTTGACGATACCGTTTGCTCTAATCAGATCTGAACCGGTGGTTATCGAACTACCCTTTTATAGTGGCGAAATTCAACCGATATTTAGTGGCGAGCATAATGAAGTTGCAATTCCCTATATCGGATTTGCTATCGTTGTCAGCGTGGGAGCTGGCATGACCACTGTCGATGTCTATAGGAGATGGCAGGAAATTCGTAAGGATCTGCAAAAAAAGTCGTCTTCTTCTCAACAGGTTCTTTCTGAAGACCAGGAGGCACAGCCAGAAGCAGTAAAATTGCCAGAATACCAACCAAAAGCTGATGCTGTACCGACTACGGCAACACTCACGGCAATGAATTTTGCTACTAATGGTGAGGTTTTATCCCGTCCATCTCTCACTGAGCACAACACCCCTGAGACCGCAACTCTTATCGAGGTTAATGCAACTCCTGAGAATATATTGAATCCAGCCACACTCACCTCAACAGTCTCAGAACAACCAGAATTGTCCCAAGGGTCTAATGGCAATAATTCGGTTGATGATTCTTGGGATGTAGGCTTAAATCCAATCCTAGAATCGCCTCAGGAGTACCACACCTGTCGCATCAAGATACCCCATTTAGCGCGACGCTTATTTGCCATTGAAGTAAATGGTGAGTACTACAGTTTTTTCAGAGCTTTAGAAACTAGGGATAAAGTACTAGAAGTTATGGCTAAGCTGGGTTCATCGGTTGAGAAAACCGCCATAACTAAAACTCCCAAAAGTTATGTAATCTGGGTTTGGCAACCTGAAGTTGACTTGAATTAAGTATATCGGCAATATTAAAGTTAACTCGTGAAGGTCGTCATTGGTCATTGATCATTGGTCATTTGTAAGGATTTGAGCCATATTTACTTTTTGTAAAATAATTTTGTTGATTTACACCTACCTACTTAGCACCTTAGCCATCAACTATCAGCTTTTTGGCTGAGGTGCTCCAAGTGCTAATTAGTGATCGCGACAGATGACCACATATCTATATGGTAGGATAATGTTCGTCTAACGTTCCTAGATTTCTTCACAGAAAATATGAATAGGCTTATTTCTGGATTTTTCAGCAGGGTATTACACCAGTTACCACAAAAAATATCTCAGTTAATAGCTACTTTAGTAGCAACGGTTCTTTTTTTAGGCATCGGCACCATTTTCCTACCAATACCAACTGCACAAGCAGCAATAGTGTTCTTTTGTGATGGCTTGGATTATAGTGGCAGTCCTTATCAAGCAACCTATGTTGATGGATTGTTTACTCAGATCAGTTTTACTCGACCAGATTTACCTCCTGTAATTACAGAATTAACCTATGATACAGTAAACTCTCAAGGTGAACCAATTTACCGAGGCGGTTATTTAGGAGCCGCAGATGTAGTTCTGATAGATCTCTCGAAAGGTAATGTCAAACCTGGTTCTGAGGTCTCAGTAGCAGTTGACAATTTGTGGAATAGCCAGAGAGGAATTTGCGGCATCTGATGAGTAGGGAATAGGGAGTATGGGGAGTGTGGGAGGATGGGGGAGACAAGGGAGACAAGGGAGACAAGGAAGATTTACACTCACCAATACCCAATACCCAATACCCAATACCCAATTCTCAATTCTCAATTCTCAATTCTCTTCATTTCCTTAAACAACAACAGAAGCTTGAGGTCGAGCAAAAATCATCCTGCCAGCAGAAGTTTGTAAAGCAGAGGTGACGATTACTTCTACTTCTCCACCAATGTAGTCTTTTCCATCCTCCACAACCACCATTGTGCCATCATCAAGATAACCAACTCCCTGAGAGGCTTCCTTCCCCTGCTTCAGAATTTTCAGCTCAAGGCTATCACCAGCTAGATAAATTGGGCGTACTGCCTGGGCAAGATCATTAATATTGAGTACAGGCACCTTCTGTAAATTGGCGACTTTATTCAAGTTGTAGTCGTTGGTCATCAGAGTGCCGTTGATTTCCTGGGCAAAACGCACTAATTTGGCATCTACTGTGGTAATATCGTCATAATCAGCAGGGTGAATTACTAAACGATCTGGAAAAGCTCCTTGCATTCGGTTGAGAATATCCAAGCCTCGCCGTCCCCGAATGCGTTTTTGATCGTTGGCGGCATCAGCCAGCAACTGCAACTCTTGCAAGACAAACTGAGAGACTAATATTTGTCCCTCAACAAAACCAGTATTGAGCAGTTCTTCAATACGACCATCAATGATTGAGCTGGTATCCAAAATTTTACTTGAGGCTTGCTTGAGAGTACCTTCAGCTACTAACATTGTTTCCACACTATTGGGGTTAATCAGCCGCAAGAAAGTTTGGCCGTGAGTATCTGCTAAACTAACCCCAAGAAAAGCAAACATCACACTACCTAGAATCGCTGTCAAAGGTTTTATAAAGGCAAATTCTCCTGGAATCGGCAGCAAGAAAATCGGCGCTAGCATTAAGTTGGCCAAAAGCAGTCCGATAATTAAGCCAACAGCCCTAGTCAAAGTTACCTCAATTGGTGTTTTTCTAACTTGAGCTTCTACACGACGATAGGTAGTCTGTACCGTTAAACCTATAGCTAAGCCGATGATGGCGGCAAAACTAGCAGTAATCCAGCGCACAGCTTCCAAATTGGTGATCTGAGCTTGCACATCGCTTGGCAGCAATTCAACACTGCTAAAACCAACTCCTGCTGCTGCTATGATGAAAATGAAAATAATGATGAAGTCCAGCATGGTGAGATTTTAGATCTTAGATTTTAGATTTTAGATTTTGGGTTTTAGATCACAGATTACAGTATTTATTATGAAATTAGAAATCAAGTGTTAAATTTATTAAAGAAGTCTCCAAAAATTAGTAATTTTTTAAATCCTAGTTCTGCTTATCTTCATATTCCCTTCTGCCGACGCCGCTGCTACTACTGCGATTTCCCCATTTCGGTAGTAGGAGAGCAAGCAACTGGCACTACCTCCGGCATGATTAAGCAATATGTCGAGGTGTTGTGTCAAGAAATTGCAATTACACCGGTATTAGGAAGTCCTTTAGAAACGATTTTTTTTGGTGGCGGAACACCTTCTCTACTAGCTGTTGAACAATTAGAACAGATCCTAGAGCAACTTGACCAACGGTTTGGTATTGCTGCTGAGGCAGAGATCTCTATGGAAGTTGATCCAGGAACCTTCAGCTGTTTACAGTTAAAGGGATACCGGGATGCGGGAGTCAATCGAATTAGCTTAGGAGTTCAGGCATTTCAGGATGACCTGCTCAAAGTTTGTGGGCGATCACATCACCTTAATGATATATTGGCAGCAGTTGACCTGCTACGCCAAGTAGAGTTTCCCGACTTGAGCCTTGATCTGATTTCTGGATTGCCTGATCAAACTTTAGAACAGTGGCAGGCATCCCTGGAAGCTGCTCTCGACATTGCTCCCACCCACATTTCCAGCTATGACTTGATTGTGGAATCAGTAACCCCTTTTGGGCGTCAATACCATCCAGGGGTCAAACCTTTACCAACGGATGAGACTACTGCTCAGATGTATCGTGTTGCGCAGCAAGTGCTCACTGGTGCTGGTTATGAGCATTATGAAATTTCCAACTATGCCTTACCCTCTCACCAATGCCGTCACAATCGAGTCTATTGGGAAAACCGTCCCTTTTACGGTTTTGGTATGGGAGCAGCTAGCTATGTCCAAGGACGTAGGTTCACCAGACCTCGTACTAGAAAAGAGTACTATCTTTGGGTACAAAGGCTGATGGAGGCAGACGGTGTTTTGGATTGTCCCCAGACCCCAGCAGAGGATATTTTATTAGAAACTCTAATGTTGGGACTAAGGTTAGCAGAGGGTCTGAGGCTATCTACCTTGATTCAGCAGTTTGGGGAGGCAATCCTAGAAAGGATTGGGACTAGTTTATACCCTCATTACTGCAATGGCTGGGTAGAAGTTATCGGTATAGATGGAAAATTAGTTGAGCTGCCAGAGGGTTCAAGACTACCTGTAGCTGGTAAGCTAAGGCTGAGTGATCCAGAAGGGTTTTTGTTTTCTAATACAGTGCTGGCTGATTTGTTTGCGGGAGTGTGTGTTTAGGTGTTAGGTGTTAGGTGGTAGGTGTTAGGGAATTTCCAACTTGTGGTGCAAGGTTTTTCAGCCCAAAAGTTCAATTTTTCTGGTTAACCGTTTATGAGTAACAGGGAGATGAACGACTTGTTTTCTGTATTTATTGTTACCATTTTGCGATTAAATGTCAATTTTCTTACAAAAGTTTACAAAAATGCTGTAGTGCGAGCAAGATGCTCGCTAGCTCGCTAGTGTTAAACAAATTGCTCGCTGGTGTTGAACATACAGAAAAACCCCCAGTTGTGAGAGAAACAAAGGGGGTTTTTCGAGAGTATTAACCTGGCACTGAGCTATTTTCCCGTGGGGCAACCCCCAAAGTATCTTCGCCGCTGCAACGTTTCACTACCG
>JAAHGR010000555.1 GCA_010672425.1 Symploca sp. SIO2E6 | reverse complement strand
GGGGACGGGAGGGGGATCCAAAGGGGGACGGGAGGGGGATCCAAGGGGGATGCGAGGGGGATCAACAATGTACCGCATAGCAGAGCAAACTGCTATATAAGAGCAAGCGATCGCCTACGAAACCAGCTTGCGCTAATCTCACAATAAGTTAGGGACATACCATTTTGGCAAAATAGTGCGAGCATATTGCTCCCGTCTGACTAACCGCGAGCAGCAAAAGGATGTTGGGTATCGCTATCACTAATTTGTCTACCAGGTTTCGGTATCGACAAGCCAATCAGCCGGGGCGGGTTTAGTTAAGTTATCGTTAAATAGCCAAGTGTTGGGTGAACCCGCCCCTACATATTTAATTTCTTTTGTTCTATATTTAAATACCTATGTTTGGCCTAAATTATAACAGCAAGCGATCGCCTACGAAACCAGCTTGCGCTGATCTCACAATAAGTTAGGGACATACCATTTTGGCAAAATAGTGCGAGCATATTGCTCCCGTCTGACTAATCGCGAGCAGCAAAAGGATGTTGGGTATCGCTATCACTAATTTGTCTACCAGGTTTCGGTATCGACAAGCAATTAGCTGGGGCGGGTGCGAGCTAAGTTATCGTTAAATAGCCAAGTTTTGGGTGAACCCGCCCCTACACATTTAATGTATTTTCTTCTATACTCAAATACCTATACTTGGCCTAAATTATCAGAGCAAGCGATCGCCTACGAAACCAGCTTGCGCTAATCTCACAATAAGTTAGGGACATACCATTTTGGCAAAGTAGTGCGAGCATCTTGCTCGCGTCTGACTAACCGCAAGCAGCAAAAGGATGTTGGGTATCGCTATCACTAATTTGTCTACCAGGCTTCGGTATCGACAAGCAATTAGCCGGGGCGGGTTTAGCTAACATATCGTTGAATAGCCAAGTTTTGGGTGAACCCGCCCCTACACATTTAATGTATTTTCTTCTATACTCAAATACCTATGCTTGGCCTAAATTATCACAGCAAGCGATCGCCTACCGCACCAGTGAAGCTAATCGCACAACAAGTTAGGAGCATACCATCTTAGCAAAGTAGTGCGAGCATCTTGCTCGCGTCTGACCAACCACGAGGAGCAAAACGGATCTTGGGTCTCGCTATCACTAATTTTTCTACCATGTTTTGGTATCGACAAGCCAATCAGCCGGGGCGGGTTTAGTTAAGTTATCGTTGAATGGCCAAGTTTTGGGTGAACCCGCCCCTACACATTGGTGATATATTGTAATCGTTTGATATTATGAAGTCAATTAGGTGAGCCAAATAGTTAACCGGATGGGTAAGGCTTATCCTTCAGTTGTTGATCCCAGGACAATGCAACTAATACCCTTTCCTGAGGGTAACTTGGTGAGAATTCCGAGAAGGGAAAGGGTATCATGGGGACTGAAGGATCGGGGACAGTATATTGCTCAATGGTATCGCCAGGGTTATCCAGAGCCACTAGGGGGATGGAAAGAATATGATATCCATCACATCAAACCTAGAGAATTTGGTGGAACTAATGAATTTGAAAATCTTGTCCCTGTATTAAGAAAAGTTCATCAAGAGCAGTTTAATGCTTTTTGGCGTGATTGGTAGGAGTGTACGATGGAAAAGCCTAATATACAAACTTTAGTTGAGATCATACAATCTTTAGGTGTTGTCAATCTGACTGAAGTATCAATTCCTTTAGCTTTAACTTGTCAGACTGTGCCTGCTCAACCTTGGAGACCAGATATTTTTGAAGAATCCCTAAAAGTTACTTTGCCTCAAAGCTTGAAACAACTTTGGTATCAAGTATCAGAGTTACGATTATTTGAAGACCTGACCTATGGTCAGTGGGGACTGGTTATCTGGTCTCCTAGTCAGGTTATTCAAGAGCAAGCAACAAGGATGGTTCAAAGGCAAGAAGATTTCCGAACCTCAGATTTAATTGTTGGAGAGTTTTTGGGAGATTCTGAACTTTTGCTGATTCGGTGTAACGAGCAACATACAGATTTTGGCGAAGTTATGATTGTTTCACCCTTGGAACAGCGTGAAGAGTGGTATGTTGTAGCAGATTCTCTAGAAGAGTTTTTGAGTAAGTGGATCACATTTAGAGGAGAAAAGTTTTGGGAATCCTCATTCGTTACTAATCATCCGTCGTTAGCGCTGTAGCAATAGGTTTACTATCAGCTGGGGTGGGTTTAGCTAAGTTATCGTTGAATGGCCAAGTGTTGGGTGAACGTGCCCCTACACATTTAACTTCTTTTTTTCTATACTTAAATACCTATGCTTAGCCTAAATTATAACAGCAAGCGATCGCCTACGGCATCAGCTTGCGCTGATCTCACAATAAGTGAAGAGCATGCCATTTTAGCAAAGTAGTGCGAGCATCTTGCTCGCGTCTGACTAACCGCGAGGAGCAAAACGGATGTTGAGTCTCGCTATCACTAATTTGTCTACCATGTTTTGGTATCGACCAGCTACTCAACCGGGGCGGGTTTAGCTAAGTTATCGTTGAATGGCCAAGTGTTGAGTGAACCCGCCCCTACACGTTTAACTTCTTTTCTTCTATACTTATAATACCTATGCTTAGCCTAAATCATAACAGCAAGCGATCGCCTACGACAGCAGCTTGCGCTGATGGCACAACAAGTTAGGAGCATAACATTTTAGCAAAGTAGTGCGAGCATCTTGCTCGCGTCTGACTAACCGCGAGGAGCAAAACGGATGTTGAGTCTCGCTATCACTAATTTGTCTACCATGTTTTGGTATCGACCAGCTACTCAACCGGGGCGGGTTTAGCTAAGTTATCGTTGAATGGCCAAGTGTTGAGTGAACCCGCCCCTACACATTTCATTTCTTTTCTTCTATACTTAATGCCTATCCTTCCAGATCCCCGACTTCTCAATTGAGTCTATAATTAACTTGATAGACCGGAAGAAGAAGTCGGGGATCTTGCGTAGTGAAGCAAACAACTCAGTATACATTTCAGGGTAACCCGAAACATCGACCCCAAAATCCCCATCCTGACTCTCCCGAAAAACTGGAGATATACATTGCTGAACCTGAGTTAATCCAGGCAGTGAATCTGGCAGCCTATTTGAGGCGTCCCCTGTTACTGGAAGGAGAAGCCGGATGTGGTAAAACTCGGTTGGCTTATGCGGTTGCTTATGAACTGGGATTACCACTTTACCGCTGGGATATACGCTCTACTAGTAAAGTGCTCGAAGGACTGTATACTTATGATGCCATTCTACGCTTGCACGATGTTCAGACTGTGAAGGTCGATGCTCAACTCAACCGTGACCCTAGTGATGCTCGAAATTATCGCAAAATTGGGGCATTGGGTAAAGCTTTTCTAGTTCAAAACTGCCCTGCTGTGGTTTTAATCGATGAAATCGATAAAGCTGATATCGATTTTCCCAATGATTTGCTAGGGGTTTTGGATGAGCCTTGGCAATTTGAGATTCCTGAAACGGATGAAGTCATTACCGCTTCTTATCCACCTATTGTCCTGATTACCAGTAACAGGGAAAAGGGAAATTTGCCTGCTCCTTTTTTGAGGCGCTGTCTCTACTATTTTATCAATTTTCCCAATTCCGAGCAGCTACAGGCGATTGCCAAGGCTCATTACCAGAGTCAGGCAGACAATTCTTCACCTTCAATAGAATT
Source organism: Symploca sp. SIO2E6 (assembly GCA_010672425.1). GTDB lineage: Bacteria > Cyanobacteriota > Cyanobacteriia > Cyanobacteriales > Coleofasciculaceae > Caldora. Next base: position 1,684 of record JAAHGR010000555.1, on the reverse strand, counting down.
AATCGATGCAGCTGCCAAGCAATTATTGGAGATTCGTGCCGCTGGCGAATTATTCAAGAATCCTAGCACTAGCGAATTTCTCGATTGGCTCAAGGTATTGCATAGCTTTGGGGCAAAGCCGTATAATCCTGTACAATTGAGTCAGGCAAACCCTATTCCTTATCGGGAGCTATTGTTTAAACTGAGAGGTGATTGGCAAAAATTTGCACCTGTCTCATGAGGGATTTCCTGCCAGAAGCAACTGTCAATAACCTGTTTAACCGCTTACGGAGAAACTTTAACATCGGTATGCGGGAATATTTGGCAGCACTAGATGCTGTTCAAGGGGGCTGGGGAAGTGATAATCTAGAAAACCTCAGACTAGTTTTACAGTTGCTGTGGTGTAATTCCCTAGAAGAGCAGAGCCAGTTTGCCGTAATTTGGGATTCTGCGATCGCACAAATCACTAAAGATAGCCCTAAATTATTCCAGGCTGAACCTTCTGCACAAACCTCGAACTTAAGCCAGCCTTTAAAAACCCCTCAGCAATCCGTACCAAAACTCGAACTACTACCAGTAAAGGCTCCCTCGACACCCAATACTCAAGAAGATTTTCCTGCGGAAACTCCCTTTATCGCTGCTGAGACAGAAGATTTCCCAGAAGTCATCAACTATTGGCCGATCAACCGCCGTTCCCTGAATTATAATTGGCGCTATCTACAACATCCTATCGCAGATGGCCCAGCGGATGTACTAGATATTCCAACCACGGTGCAACAATCAGCACAGCAGGGTTTTTTTCTGGCTCCTGTCTACCGTCGTCGAGAACTCAACCATGCTCAGGTACTATTATTTATAGACCAGGAAGGCTCGATGACTCCATTACACCACTTTACTAGGGATGTAGTGGATACAGCTCAGAATAGCTTCCTGGAGAAGGTGGCAGTTTACTACTTCCATAATGTGCCTGATAGTATAGTTTATCAGGATTCTCGCCTCACTACTCCTGTATCCTTAGAGCAAGTCCTAGCAGACTGTGATCTAGAAACCAGTATCTTGATTATCAGTGATGCAGGCGCAGCGCGGAACAGTCGCCGTATGCCAAGAATCGGAGCAACAACCGAATTTTTAGTGAAGCTTAAAAGACAAACCAACCTAATTGCTTGGCTCAATCCCATACCGGTGATGCGATGGGCAGGTACTTCTGCTGAATTGATTGCCTATCTTGTACCAATGGAACAGATGGATGAAGATGGCTTTAGTAATGCTATTGATCTGGTGCGGGGTTTGTCAATATCTAATTACAAAGCAAGTCGTTCGAGAAAACCTCTGGGAAAAAGGCGAGATCTTAAAGTAAGAGATAACGATATTTCCCTAGAAACAGAACTAGAGCAGGCTAAGCAGCAAGTAGATTGGTTTATTCGTCGTTTTCACCCCTCCTATCGGTTACTGCTTTACTATGGTGCTTTACCTTTGATCTTAACTCCAGAATTACTGAACTACCTGCGGACTCAATTTTTACTCCACCAGGTTCCTTGGGTAGCGGAAGTAGACATTTTACTCTCGGACTTATGTAGTCCAGTAGGGTATGAGCAGTATGAGATGGATAAATCAGTACGTAGTTACTTGTTGCTAGAGATGGAGCAAGAACTAGGTAATCAGCGGATGCAACAGGTAGCCAGTCGTTTAATTAGTTATATCCGCA
>JAAHGR010000554.1 GCA_010672425.1 Symploca sp. SIO2E6 | reverse complement strand
GTACAGCAGCAGCCATCAGCAGTGGGGATTTTACTATTGCTTCCCAACAATCCTTCCTCTTCACTCATACAGAGGGCAATATTCAGATTATTAGTATAGATGAGCCAACTACTGATCCCATTGTTTTTGACCCTGATTCTCCGGATGACCCTATAATTTTTTCTACTGATCGCAATATTCCCCAACCCAATCCGAATGATTTAATAGAACCATACCAACCTCTTCCCCCCCTAGTAGCTCAAGAAATACTCCCTGTACCAGTAGACATTGGAGTCGAGGAACTAGAAGCCAACTTTACTGCTGAATTTGAAAACCACCTAGGTATCAGCGATACTCCCACTGTTACCCTAGAAGAAGTCCGCAACAAACTGCGAGAAGTAGAAGAAGCCACTGGTGCTAAACCTGCTGTCATTTATGTCTTCTTTGTCCCCACCACTGGTTCCTTACCAACACCCTCCTCCGGGGGTGAGGGAAAAAAAGGGTCGGGAAACGAGTCAGCAGACGCGGGGACGCGGGACGCACCGGACACGGGGAATGAAAATCCCACTTCCCCAAGACTACAACCTCAACCCACCGACGAGTTAGAACTAATACTCGTCACTACCAAAGGTAAACCGATTCGACACCGAGTACGAGGAGCAACCCGCAAACAAGTCTTCAACACCGTCAAAACCTTCCGCCGTGCAGTCACTGATATCAACGTCTCCCGTCCCTACAAGCAACAGGCACAGCAACTCTATCAGTGGCTAATTACACCCTTGGAAGCCGACTTAGAAACTCAAGAGATTAATAATCTCGTCTTCATCTTAGATAGCGGTTTGCGTTCCTTACCAATTTCTGTCCTCCATGATGGTGATGGCTTTATTCTCGAAAAATACAGCATTGGCTTAATGCCAAGCTTATCCCTCACCGATACTCGCTACGTAGATGTCAGGAATACCCAAATGTTAGCTATGGGAGCCGCAGAATTTACCGACCAAAATCCCTTACCCGCAGTACCAACAGAATTATCCACCCTCACGGGTCAATTGTGGCAAGGTACATCCTTCCTCAACAAAGAATTTACCATCAACCAGCTCAAATCTGCCCGTAATAGCCAACCCTTTGGTATTATCCACTTAGCCACCCACGGGGAATTTCTTCCAGGGAAACTGAGTAATTCCTATATCCAATTGTGGGATACTAAACTGAAACTAGATCAAGTACGGGAGTTAGGATTCCATAATCCTCCAGTAGAATTATTAGTATTGAGTGCCTGCCGCACCGCCTTAGGAGATACAGAAGCCGAGTTAGGATTTGCCGGATTAGCGGTACTAGCAGGAGTCAAGTCAGCCATCGGCAGTCTCTGGTACGTCAGTGATGAAGGAACCTTAGGCTTTATGAGCAATTTATACCAACAGTTGCAGGAATCCCCCAGCAAAGCCGAAGCCTTGCGCCAAACTCAATTAGCGATGTTGCGAGGTGAAGTGCGACTAGAAAATAACACACTAGTAAGTAGCACTCGTCGTACTATCCCCTTACCCCCAGAGTTACAAAACTTGGGAGATAAAGACTTAACCCATCCTTATTATTGGAGTGCTTTTACCTTGATCGGTAGCCCGTGGTAGGATTGAGAATTGGGGATTGGGGATTGGGAATTGGGAATTGGGAATTGGGAATTGGGAATTGGTAATTGGGAATTGGTAATTGGGAATTGGGAATTTTGACAAACAACCAACAACAAACAACCAACAACAAACAACCAACAACCAACAACAAACAACCAACAACCAACAACAAACAACCAACAACCAACAACCAACAACCAACAACCAACAACCAACAACAAACTAACACCTATCTGGCCTTAATTTTTTCGCTTGCCGTAGATAAGGATGGTAAATCTTTACTTGTGAAGTTGGTAGGTTGATGTGGAGTAAGCACCGGATACAGTGGTTCAAGCTACCATTCACGTACATTTGCTGGACATCCAGTAAAGCTACATCATTCCAGTGGGGACGCTCTCTTGCGATCGCAGCAGGAAAGATGGCATCTAAATCACGGGTGGTAGTAAATATAACACTAATGATGTCGTCGTGGTTGATTTGATTGTGAGCTTCTAGTTCATCCAACAGTTCCATTACTGCTTCTCTAATTGCCTCAACTGTATTTTCTGAGGCAGTTGTTGCTCCACGAATTGCTCGCACTCGCCACTCCACTAAAATTTCCTCCAGTTTACCATCATTGGTGTTAAACTCTCAATGCATTTAAACTCTTGTCATTTTCTTTTTGGACTGAAGTCCAACTACTACTCATTACTCATTACTCATTACTCATTACTCATTACTCATTACTCATTACTCATTACTCATTACTCATTACGGTCTATATAACCACAAAGGCTGACCACTCGTAGACAATTCAAATTCTACCCAATCGATGCCAGCTAAAATTCCTGCATTCGTCTGAGCTTTGTTACCGGGTAGCAGCCGATTCCAGAAAGATTTGGGTTCTTCAATAGTGAAACATTCAGTTTTCTCTGGGTCTAGATCCACCAATTCTGCAGCCCAGCGACGAGCATCTTCTTCACTTCCGAGTCGGTCTACTATACCCAGTTCCTTGGCTTGCTGACCCGTGAAAACGCGACCATCGGCAAAGGATCTGACCGTTTCTACTGTCAGTTGACGACCATCGGCAACTGTTTGCACAAACTGCTGATAACTAGTATCGACCAATTCTTGAAGAATGTTTTTTTCTGGCTCCGTCAGTTCCCGGTCAAATGCCAGAATATCCTTATAGGGACCTGACTTAATTACTTTGAAAGAAACGCCGACTTTTTCTAACAAGCGCTCCAGATTATTGCCCCGCAGAATTACCCCAATGCTGCCGGTGATTGTACCAGGGTTAGCTACGATATGTTCTGCTCCCATACCGATGTAAACCCCGCCAGATGCTGAGATATTGCCAAAGCTAGCTACAATTTTGACCTTTTCCCGCAAGCGCATCAGAGCACTGTAGATTTCTTGGGAATCGCCTACAGTACCACCAGGGCTGTCAATCCGCAAGAGTAAGGCTGGAAACTTTTTTTCTTCGATGGTTTTGAGGGCTTCCAGAATCCTTTTACGGGCACCACCAGCGATCACACCGGTGACTTCAATGCGAGCTATTTGTTTACGAGACTTGGGCTTAAAAGGCCAGACCATGAGCAATTAACGAATTTTTCTCTTAGCCCACGGATTTAATGGGGCATTCTTATGATTATAGCCAATATTCTGGGGAATTTAGAATTTGGAATTGAGAATTTAGATTTTTTTAAGGACAAGATAAAATTTAGTATAATTGTGTAAAGAATCGTAAAAAATCATTACTTGAAGTCAAAATCTGATGCAGCTCAAGAAAATCACCCCTGAATTTCCTTGGTTGTCCTCATTGCTGATTGCTCCCTTTTTCCTGTGGGGGACAGCAATGGTGGCGATGAAAGGTGTCATCCCCAACACCACCCCTCTATTTCTGGCAGGAGTACGCTTGCTGCCAGCGGGAGTTTTAGTCTTGCTGGTGGCAAGGGTAATGGGCCGTCCCCAACCAAAGAGTTGGTTAGCATGGCTGTGGATTGGTTTATTTGCTCTGGTTGATGGGGCACTGTTCCAAGGATTTTTAGCAACAGGATTGGTGAAAACTGGTGCAGGTTTGGGTTCGGTGATGATTGACTCTCAACCCCTAACGGTGGCTCTGCTCTGTGGGTTACTCTTTGGTGAAATTATTGGTATTTGGGGTTGGTTAGGACTGGGAATTGGTCTTGTGGGCATTAGCCTGATTGGTGTGCCTGATGAGCTGATTTTTGGTCTGTTTCAGGGTGATTCCCTTACCTGGGAATTTAACTGGCAGCAACTATTCCAGAGTGGAGAACTGTTAATGTTATTGGCATCTTTATCAATGGCAGTGGGAACAGTAATGATTCGCTGGGTAACCCGATACGCCGATCCGGTAATCGCCACAGGCTGGCATATGATTTTGGGTGGCTTGCCCTTGTTTGTCCTCTCCGGTATCTGGGAAAATCAGCAGTGGGTGCATCTTGACTTATCCGGTTGGCTGGCACTAGCTTACTCCACAATTTTTGGTAGTGCGATCGCTTATGGTCTGTTCTTCTATTTTGCTTCTAGGAGGAATCTCACTAGTTTGAGTGCTCTGACATTCCTCACCCCAGTATTTGCCCTGCTGTTTGGTAATTTATTCTTGTCGGAAGTCCTCACTCCTTTACAGTCGATTGGCGTCTGTCTAACTTTAGTGAGCATTTATCTGATTAATCAGCGCGAGCAAATCAGCAATAAGTTACAATTAATGAAGAAGGGAATAGGGAATAGCTCTGAGATTGCTAATGAGGCTACTGTCTGACGTCAAGACGCGGGGACGCGGAGACGCGGAGATGTGGAGACGCACCGGACGCGGAGAGAGGGATTTTCATTCATAGCGGTGAAATTTTTTCATCAGGACTGCCTCCTGCCTCCTGCCTCCTACTTCGGAGCCTTCTGCTAAGTTAGAGTAAGATTGCCATTACAAACACCGGCTAAACTTGATCAGTACCCGGTTTTTTTATGATCAGCTATCGCTCTACCGTACTTTTTGCTATCTGTATTACTTGCTTAGGTTCAATTCTGGGTGAGTGCTCTAACTCTCGACTTCATTCAGCAATTGCCTATTCCTCGGTTGATACTTCCTCCCTACAAGTGGCTCAAGTTCCCCCTGAACCGGAGCAACTACTCCTCAAAAAAGGTAGTCAGGGAGAACTAGTCATAACATTGCAAGAAAAACTTAAGCAGCTAGGTTATTATGATGGCTCGGCTGATGGTAGCTATTCGGAAGCTACAGAGCTTGCCATTATCGAATTTCAAAAATCCGTTGGTCTTGAACCGGATGGTATAGTTGGTCCAACTACCTGGAGTAAACTGCAAGCTACTGTAGTTGAACAATCTGAAATAGCAGCAGTCGCCACTCCCCAGCCGGATGCTGACAAAGCTAGTAACAATGGTGGGAAACTGCTGCTGTTGCTCTTAAGCATTCTCCTACTCTTCGGAACAATTGGTGGAGGATTCTTCTTACTCAAGTGGCTGACTAAATTAAAACAATCTTCAGAGCCACAATTCCCGTTGGAAGAAGATCTGAAAATAGACGAGGGACTCGGAGACGCGGGGACGCGGGGACACGGGGACACGGAGATGGGGAGATTCTCATCCTTGGTTGCGAAGGAAGATTCATGGGGATCTAAGTTAAATACCGGGACAGTTGACCAAACCCAAGAGTTAGACCAAACTGAGGCTTTTGAAGATACTGAATCATCCCAGCTAGCAACTGGGATAATTGACCAAACCCAAGAGTTAGACCAAACTGAGA
>JAAHGR010000553.1 GCA_010672425.1 Symploca sp. SIO2E6 | reverse complement strand
ACCGCTGAGTCCCGAGTCAAAGAAAATCTCATCTGCACCCCCTAGTCCATTGGCATCCAAAATTGCCTGACGCAAGCTGCCTGTCCCGAAGTCTAGAAGGTTTGTAACTGTAAAACTAGCCATTGATATCTTCCTTAGTAGTGACCTGATGAAAATTCTTCTTCCCCTATTCCCCAATCAGATACAGCGCTTTGCGCTCTAATGAAGTACACTCTTCTAAAAGTCCCCCTGGAAGTCAAAGCCTAGCATCCTCTGGCTTCCCCCTTATTAAGGGGGACGGGAGGGGGATCAACAATGTACCGCATAGCAGCGCAAAGCACTGTATCACAATTTTCGTTTTAGTTTGCGCCTCAAGATAGAGCCAGAGGCAACAATTACCAGTCCCAATAAACCCAGCATTGACGATGTTTCTGGGACAGCAGTCGATTGCTGTTGCACCTCAAATGCGCCAATATCAACAACAGCAATTGTGTCATTATTACCATCCACAATCCGCTCAAAGCCTACACCTCGCTGATCCGTCAGAGCACTGATATCATTGTTGTTACCAGCATCAATAGCAGGACTACCAGCAATTAAAGCATGAGTGAGGGTGAAACCACCATTGTTGGTTAAGTTGGTGTCTAGTACATCTGCAATGCTGATGCCACCTAGGGAGGCAAATGTTAGGTCGTTCTCGAAACCAGTACTACCAGTAATGTCACCAATCAGGTTGAAGCCATTACTAGTAAAATCTCCAGCAACGTCGGCTGAAGTATTATTGTCAATAAAAGTGGTATTTCCAGCAATAATGCTGTTACTAATAGTAGCTAGACTATCGATATCGTTAGTGATACTACTGCTGTAGTAACTATAGTTGCCAGAGATAGTCCCGTTGGTTACTGTCAGCTCACCTGAGTTCCTAATACTACCACCGTATTTACTATCATTGTCAGAGATAGTGCTGTTGGTCACCGACGCCTCACCTAAGTTAAAGATACCAGCTGGGCCTTGACTAAAGTTGCCAGAGATGGTGCTATTGGTCAGTATCAACTCACCTGAGTTAGAGATACCACCGGTATCAAAGTAACCATTGTTGTCAGAGATAGTGCTGTTGGTTACTGTTAACTCACCTGAGTTAGAGATACCACCTATGCCTCTACTAAAATTACCAGAGATGGTGCTGTTATTTACTGTCAACTCACCTGAGTTAGAGATACCACCTATGTTTGCACCAAAATTTGCGTTGATGGAACTGTTGGTTACTGTTAACTCACCTGAGTTCTTAATCCCACCGATACCGAAGAAACTCTCGTTGTTAGAGATGATGCTGTTGGTTACTGTTAACTCACCTGAGTTAGAAATACCACTAGCATCGTCGAAACTATAGTTGTCAGAGATGATGCTGTTGGTTACTGTCAACTCACCTGAGTTAAAGATACCACCAACATCGTCGAAACTAGAGTTACCAGAGACGATGCTGTTAGTTAACGTCAAGTTCTCTGCGTTAAAGATGCCGCTGCCTTCAGCCGATTCTCCGCTACTTCCCCCGGTAATCGTCAACCCGTCAAGGAGGACATCAAGGAAGTTGTCATCATCTCCATCATCAATATTAAAAACCCGGGAGGAACCACCAGCATCCACACTGAAAAAGTCAGCACCTAGACCATTAATAGTAAGGTCATCAGTAATCAATAACTCTCCACTAGTGAGGTTAATTGTGCCACCGCTAAGTCCCGAGTCAAAGAAAATCTCATCTGTACCTCCTAGTCCATTGGCATCCAAAATTGCCTGACGCAAGCTGCCTGTACCGAAGTCTAGAAGGTTTGTAACTGTAAAACTAGCCATTGATATATCCCGTGGTAGTTACCTGACATATACCCGGCACTGCTGAAAACAAAACTTTTAACTAAAGGTTCTAAGTTAGATTAAATAAGTGTTTTGACTGATGTAGAGAAGTTTTATTCCGAACATTGCTGAGTATGCTTAGAATCTTAACTACTATTAGCACTCGTGTTGGCAAAGTTTTGATGAAGCAAACCCCTAAATTATGTGAAGATTAGGTAAAGACTACTGGCGTGACATACCTAAAAATGTAGGTTGGGTCTCAATACTGCTCGGTTAAGATAAGACAAGGGAGGAACCCACCTCCAACCCTCTGACAAGGGTAGGTTTTTTACTTTTGGGTGGGGACAAGACAAGGTGGACATGGAAGACAAGGAGACAAGCTAGGAAAACCGTACCTAATTATGTATTGAGATTAGTAGTGCGAGCATCTTGCTCGCTGCTGTAGTGCATAATACTGCTCAGTAATGGCTTACATTTTTTGCCCCATCTTCCCCATCTTCCTTGTCTCCCTTGTCCTCTCCATCTTCCCTTAACTGAGCAGTATTGGGTTGGGTAGAGCTTTCTTCGTGATCCAACACAGCCCCATCTCCGATGTTGGGTCTCGTTCCTCTACCCAACCTACATCTTCAAATTGGCATATTAAAAGGCAACATTTTCAATAAAAATGTAAAAGGTTATACCATTTATGAGTTAGAACAACTCTTGGCAGCGATTAATTATATATTCCAACAGTGTGAATTGGAAATTTTAAGAAGCAGAAGAGTTAAAGTTTACTGAAGGACCGGTATCGTTAGCTCAACGCTAAACGGTTGTTTACGTTGCTCATCGTCTTCAGACCAGATCAACTCTCCTGTAAGCTGGTATTGACCGGAAGTAGGAACAGGTTGGTCTTGATTTGGATAGCTTAACAAAAAATAGCGATCGCTCTGGGCTACAATACCAGTTGGTTCAATACTGCCCTTCTCGACAACGGTTGCTCCTTGTTGTAATGTCCAGCTAGCTACAGGACGAACCGATGCCATACCTGTATTACGCACTAGCAGTTGTATCTGCTTTTGTTCAGAGTTCCAACTAGCACTTTCTACTGTCAGATTAGGAGACAAATCTCCCTGACGCACATAGACAGTAGTGCCGATTCTCGCAGTGAGGGCAACACGATTGCCGGAAGTATCGGTTGCCTGATTGAGGGTTTCGGTGAATACCACTGCTCGGTATTCCCCTTCTGGTAAGCTGGGAGGAAAGCGAGAAATCAGGCGTACTCGGCGGGTCACTCCTGGTGGTATAGTTAGTTCTCTAGGGGAAAATTGTAGATAATCGGTGAGGTCAGTAGGGCTGGATGTTAAAATGGCAAAACCGGTATCGCGGTCATAGGTGAAAGGTTCAGCATAGACACGAGCGCGAAAGGCTTCATCACTGGTATTGGTAACACTAATAACTCCTTGAGCTTGACCCCGCTGCGCCTCCACCTCAATCACTAGAGGGGAAATTCTCATCTGTGCTTGAGCCGCACCACCCCAAAGTAATGCTGCTGATAATAGATAGCCGCTGAGGCGGGATGCTGTAGTGGTTAAAAAATTAGAACCCAGATCCATATAATTTAGGTGTTAGATGGTAGATGGTAGTGGCGTGGTATACCTAGGGTCTGCTCAATAAGTAACAAGTAACAAGTAACAAGTAACAAGTAAGAAAGAATGAAGCATTTATCCTAGTTTTGGGCGCTCGAATTCCTCGGTTACCCAGGGGTTTCCCCGCAAGGAGTGCAAGGTTTTTGAACTACCCATATTCAATTTCCTTGCACTTTTTGGGTTTGCAAAAGGATTGACACTATTGTCGGGCATGGCTTACACACTTATGCAGCAAGCCCTACCTACAAACTGTGGAATACGAAGTAATGAGTAATGAGTGGATATAGATTTTTTCCCTATCTCCTCATCTCCCTATCTCCCTATCCCCCAATCCCCCTCCTGGGAGGGGTTAGGGGTGGGTTATTCAGCACCAAACCGTTTTTTTAATAAGCCGGAAAAATTATAACCGTGAGTATTGACTACGGCGTGATTGTCAAGGTAACAGCATATTCATAAATACCTGCTTCATAGGGTGGCTCAGCCCACATATCCACTTCCACTGTTTGATTACCATTATCAAGATATATTGGGGGGCCTTGAATACCGAATGTCTCCCCATATTGACTTCTTGCTCTGGCATCGATGAAACCTGTAGCTTGAGGAGGAAATGGAGGAGCAAAAGGGTCAGGATTAGTAGGAGTGAATGACACAAAACGTGCATCAGTTATTTGAAGCTGTGCAGATGTATTGCAAGAAACATCTACTTGACCCGATACTCCTCCTGGAGCAATAGAGGTAAGGGAACCTTCGTATGGACTATTGTAGTCCGAATCTAACACCAAAGTACCAGGAATGGGAGTCGCAAAACTACACTCAGGACCAACATTCGCGGAAAAAAGAACATCTACTGATTGAGCCAAAGCTTTTGGACTAAAAGCCACTGTACCAGCCAGCATTATTCCAGAGGTTAAAAGAAGACGACGAATCATATAAAAACCCTCCTAAGGGTATATGCACTACAAAACCAATATGGTTAAGGTGTGAGTGTTATAGTCACTCCGTAATCATAGGTTCCGGCAACAAATGGGGTAGGTCTTTCTACACGTATCTTAATCTCTAAATCGGTAATTCCAGCGGGAATATTGACTATCTCATTTGTTGCATCAGCTATTACATTTTGTGTACCAAAGTTTAAAAAAGTAACATGCCTTGTCCCATCAGGGTCGGGTGTTGGACCAGAGAGTAGACGAGGCGGTGAAACTGTCATCGTACCGGGACTGTTAGACTCTATACTTACATTAGTTGGTGTAACCGACTCTATTATATACGAACTATTCCCGGAAGTGCCAACCGTTGCTGTTTCTGCTGTACCCGGTACAACATTGGTAAAGTTCGTCTGAATCGGAACATTACCGCTAAAGTTAATATCAACATTTTGAGCCAGTGCAGTAGGGCTCAAGGCTATGGTACTTGCCAGTATCCAAGCTGAAGTTGTTGCCAAACTATGCCACATTTTGTTGTTGGTTGTTGGTTGTCAAAGTTCCAGATCCCCGACTTCTTCTATCGGTTTGTCCAATTGATTACAAGTTTAGTCGAGAAGTCGGGGATCTTCGGGTGGTTTACAAATGTTCAATAAGACTATTACCTATTCTAAGTTCTATCCAACCAAGTGGACAAATCAGACAAACTTGTAAAATCCAGAATCTCCTCTGTTAAACTTTCTAACTCTGCCAAAGACAAGCTTTCCACTTGGCTAACGGTTGCCGCTGTAATTTCTCCAAAACGCTTTTGCAGTAAGCGCTTCACTAAAGCGATTGCTTGGGTAACTTGCCCTTCCTCCTTACCTTCTTTTCTGCCTTCCTCCTTGCCTTCTTCTCTGGCGTAAGCTATGCGTCCTTTCTCATCTTGTAGCATAATCCCTCGCCGATCTACTGCTTCCAACTCTTCTACCGTCATTTTGGCTTGGTTGGCAATATTTAAAGCTAGTTCTATCT
>JAAHGR010000552.1 GCA_010672425.1 Symploca sp. SIO2E6 | reverse complement strand
GTGCGCGAGCTCTGCCAGTGGCACAGCAAAGAAATGCGATAGAATTAATAGAACAAGCTTTGGTGTATAAATTTCCGAAACGTCCTTGGAGGGAGTTGGAAGTAATGTTTGGACTTACAGAATGGAAACAAACTAGGTTTTATCAGGAAGTGAGTGCTGAAGGTTACCAAAAAGGTCACCAAGAAGGTCACCAAGAAGGTCACCAAGAAGGTCGCCAAGAAGGTCGCCAAGAAGGTCGCCAAGAAGGTCGCCAAGAAGGTCGCCAAGAAGGTCGCCAAGAAGGTCGCCAAGAAGGTCGCCAAGAAGGTCGCCAAGAAGGTCGCCAAGAGGAACAGCTAGAAATCGCACTCAAGCTTTTAGAGCTTGGTTCATCCATTGAGCTAGTAGCTGAGGGGACAGGCTTATCCGTTGAGCAAGTCAAGCAACTTCAACAACAATCAAATCAATCTTCCCAAAACTGAAGGGGTGGAACTGGCATCTTGCCAGTAGAGTTATTCCTTTATTAATTATAATGGCAACTACTTATATCAAATTCGGATAAACAGTTATAATTCCCGAATACCTTGCAACCTTCTTTCTTTCCTCCTGCCTCGGAGCCTCCTGCCTCCTCCTACTCAAAACCTTCCAAAATTGCTTCCACATCAACAATTAACAGAGTTTCATCTTGATAATTACGAACGGTTCCTTTAATGTATTGGCCTGTGGTAGAAGTAATCATTGTAGTAGGAGGCTGAATTTGCTGAGTTTTAAACCGCATCAGCTGACCAACTTGGTGAACCAGTAAACCTAGGGTTTTGCCGGGACTAGTCACTCTCAAGACGCTGCGTTTGGACTGATGGTACTCTGGAGTCAATAAGGGTTCAAAACCCAGGAGGTAGGCAAGATCAACTAACCATAAAACCTGACCCTGCCACAGAGAAACACCAACAACAGCTGCTGGCATATCGGGAATTGGTACAATAGTGGTAGGGTCTAAACTGAGAATTGTGGCTAATTGCTGACTAGGTAGCATTGCCTCAACCTCAGGAGTGAGAGAAAAACTAAGAAATTTGTTCATTGTTAAATTGTTAAATTGCAATTCCCAATTCCCCATTCCCAATTCCCAATTCCCCATTCCCCATTCCCCATTCCCCATTTCTCAATTAACAAACTGTCTGACTGTTTGTACAATCTCTTCGGGGTTAATAGGCTTGGTAATATAGGCAGCCGCACCTTGCCGCATTCCCCAATTTTTATCGATTCTTTCTGATTTACTAGAGCAAATGATAATGGGAATGTGAGCTGTTTTCTGTTGATTTTTCAGTTCCCGACAAAGACCAAAGCCACTTTGACCTGGCAAGACAATATCCAGTAATACTGCATCAATCGGTTTTTGCTCAAGGATTGCCTTTGCTGCCTCGGCTGTCGTGACACTGATGACATTGAAGCCTGATTGGTGTAAACAGTCTGTCAATATCTTGGCTTCAGTGGCACTGTCTTCCACAACCAATAATGTCGCCATGTATAACCTCTATCAAGTGTAGATGCAAGGATTTAGGATGCAAGGATTTAACCCAATTAATTGCCCTTCCCTAATCTTTGCCGTCAGTTAAGATGCAAAACTAGGCACCTCCCCTGATACTACATTCTTTGCCACAGGCTTGTCCTGAAAATCACATAGATGTTTCTTAATCAGTTGGAGAGTTTTTTGTTGCTCTGGAGGCTTGCCTAAAAAACCAGAAGCACCGACTAACTTGGCACGGGTACGGTCGATGATCGTATTCCGACCGGTCAAGATAATAATTGGTGTCTTCTGAAATAAGGGAGTACTGCGCAAAAACTTACAGACAGTATAGCCATTAGCATTGGGCATGATTAGGTCCAGGAAGATTAAATCTGGCTTGTGTTGAGCAAGTTGGGCAATCCCTCGCATCGAATCTTGAATACTTAGGATTTTATAGCCTGCTGGTACTAAAAACCTTTTTAAAGTTTGAGCTACCACGGGAGAGTCGTCAATACAGGCAATCAAAGGCTGCTTCTGAGAGGATTGGATTGGTTGGGTTTTGATGGCACTACGGTTAGTCGTAGGCTGTTTGCTAATCGGTACAGGTAAATCGGGAATTTCTTGGAACCGCAGCAGTCCTTTGTTAACTAAGGGTAGTAAAGTGCGAGTTACAGCAATGACCGATTTTTTGAGTTGCCAAGCAATATCCCACAGAGGTAACTTACCATTGAGGTACTTCCCCCAACCAGAAAGGGATTGAGAATCTACCTGCTTCGTTAATACTGGTGCTAGGTTGGGGTTGAGGTTGCCTAAACCAGCCGTTTGCCATTGTTGATGCATCTGTACTGCTTTAGTTAACACTGGCTCTACTTCTAAGTAAGATAAGGCTAAGCTTAGGGAGAGGTCTAAGTCAGTTTCTGCACTAGGCTCCCATTCCTTTTGTAAGCCTTTGTAGTTACCTAGACTCAGCAAAACTTCTAGGGCAACACTACGAATTATAGCCTTGGCTTGGGGAACTGTTATTTGAGTTTCACAAATTCCTTGATGGAGAAGCTGATATTCCCAAGGTTTATTACACCACAATGGTGCTGGTTCGATCATCCAGTCAGGGCAATGTTGTTTTAAGGCTCTATACCACCGCCTGACGGAATGGAACCCACCGGTGGCATAGAGCAACCTACCATAGAACAGATGGAGTGCCACTTCTCCTGCTTGGTTTCTGACAATGAGTTTGCCTGTTGCTCTCTGCTTGCTCAAGACTCCTAATTCTTCAGCCAGTTTCAGGATATCCAATTCTTTTGCTAGTTTCATTAAACTTATTGAGGTATTTTTCATCACAGTTATGTTATGTGGTCACTAATTTAAATGATTTTTGTATTAGCCGGTGTAAAGCGGTGTAAAGCAGTGTAAAGTTTGTTGACACAATTGATTGAGGCTCTCAATATACCTTGGTATTTTTTGATACACAATTCTTGTCCAGAGCTGGATGGGCAGTAATCTCTCTGGCAAGTTCATGGACAAGTGATTTTATTAACACAAAAGTCTTTAATTGTTTAATTATATCACCTTTACTTCGTAAAGATTTGCAAATTTCTCAGATTTATGCATGGGCAGACAAAAATAGACTGTTCTGAAAAATTGTGAATTGATGTTGATGCACCTGACGTACCGAACATAACAGATTAGGACTAACCAATTTCCATGGGTCTAGTACTGAGTACGGGTACGTAAAACAACCATAAGGTAGTTGTTGCGCCCTTACCTCGGTTAGGTGGCGCTTGCTTGATAAAAAGTAGGTGAATTATATCAATAATCTAAAGATTTTTGCTGAGAGAAGGAAAAGTTATTTAATTAGCTACTCTGCTACTCTGCTATCAGCTATCAGCTTTTAGCTGTCAGCCTTCTGGCTTATAACCTTGTTTCTTCAGGGCCCACAACTGGCGGCAGATCACCCGCTAACAAGGGAAGAAATATTCCCTATTGCCTATTTCTTGTTGCTTATTTCTTATTGCTTATTCCCTATTGCCTATTTTTTATTGCCTATTCCCTGGTTGAGCAAACCATTGACAAAATTGCATAATGAGATATATGCTATCAAAACATCACGCCCTAATACTTGACGCACTGAGGGTGAGACATTCCCATGTAATGGTGTAAGACGATCTGGGAAAGATTATATTGGGAATTGGGAATTGGGAATTGGGAATTGGGAATTGGAAATTGGGAATTGGGAACAAAATTACGTAAGCTCGTAGGGGCGGGTTTAGGGATATGATAACGACATCAGGGACAATCTTAGTACAAAACCCGCCCGCTCGATAACCTTGCGGATTAGTGATCAGCGCAAGCTGGTGTTGTAGGCGATCGCTTATTGGTGGTAAATTTATCCTAGGGGTAGCTTTGGGCTATGGGGAGATACCGGCAGGGCGGGTTTTGAGCCCAATATTCAGGTAAACTGGGCAAGGTTACAGCAGTTTGCTCTGCTATGCGGTACAGTCTTGATCCCCCTAAATCCCCCTTAATAAGGGGGACTTCCGGAAAAGCGTACTTCATTACAGCGCAAAGCGCTGTATCACGCTTACCCGCCCCTACGAATGGGTGAAAATGTTGGGGAATTGGATAGCTACACAAAAAATGCGATCAGCGCAAGCTAGTGTCGTAGGCGATCGCTTATTGGTGGTAAATTTATCCTGGGGGTAGCTTTGGGCTATGGGGAGATACCGGCAGGGCGGGTTTTGATCCCAATATTCAGGTAAACTGGGCAAGGTTATCACGCTTACCCGCCCCTACGAATGGGTGAAAATGTTGGGGAATTGGATGGCTACACAAAAAATGCGATCAGCGCAAGCTGGTGTTGTAGGCGATCGCTTATTGGTGGTAAATTTATTCTAGGGGTAGCTTTGGGCTATAGGGAGATACCGGCAGGGCGGGTTTTGATCCCAATATTCAGGTAAACTGGGCAAGGTTATCCCTAAACCCGCCCCTACAAAGTGGGTAAATCACCATATTCCCCAATTCTCAATTCTCAATTCTCAATTCTCCAATGTTGTCGTAAATTTCGATAAGGAGCCATCGGATGTTATCGTCAATTCCGATAAGGAGCCATCGGATGTTATCGTCAATTCCGATAAGGAGCCATTGGATGTTGTCGTCAATTCCGATAAGGAGCCATTGGATGTTATCGTAAATTTCGATAAGGAGCCATCGGATGTTATCGTCAATTTCGATAAGGAGACATCGGATGTTATCGTCAATTCCGATAAGGAGACATCGGATGTTATCGTCAATTCCGATAAGCAGGAATCGGATGTTGTCGTAAATTTCGATAAGGAGCCATCGGATGTTATCGTAAATTTCGATAAGGAGACATCGGATGTTGTCGTTGATTCCGATAAGCAGGAATCGGATGTTATCGTAAATTTCGATAAGGAGACATCGGATGTTGTCGTTGATTCCGATAAGCAGGAATCGGATGTTATCGTAAATTTCGATAAGGAGACATCGGATGTTATCGTCAATTCCGATAAGGAGACATCGGATGTTATCGTCAATTCCGATAAGCAGGAATCGGATGTTGTCGTCAATTCCGATAAGGAGACATCGGATGTTATCGTTGATTCCGATAAGCAGGAATCGGATGTTGTCGTAAATTTCGATAAGGAGCCATCGGATGTTGTCGTTGATTCCGATAAGGAGCCATCGGATGTTGTCGTTGATTCCGATAAGCAGGAATCGGATGTTGTCGTAAATTTCGATAAGGAGCCATCGGATGTTATCGTAAATTTCGATAAGGAGTCATCGGATGTTGTCGTTGATTCCGATAAGCAGGAATCGGATGTTGTCGTAAATTCCGATAAGCAGGAATCGGATGTTGTCGTTGATTCTGAGAAGGAGCCATCGGATGTTGTCGT
>JAAHGR010000551.1 GCA_010672425.1 Symploca sp. SIO2E6 | reverse complement strand
GGTTCCCCTGTAGGAGAAGGAGAAGTGAAGCCCAACGCAACACACAAGAAGTGTTGGGTTACGAAGAAGGCTACACCCAACCTACTTATTCCATCATTTAACCAAAGCAACAGACCAAGCGATCGCAGCCATGACCAAAAACGCGATCGCAAATCTCAAATCTCGATAATCTCTTGTGGAACAGGCTTCTAGCCTGTCTTGTACATCGCTTCCCTTGCATTGGTGAACATTTTATGCTTTCATTATTAATAATGGAATAGGTGTGCGCCTCAATCAATCTTCTGTACTATCCTAGAAGCCATCATGGGAATATTCAGGGCGCATGCAACCGGGGAATATTCAGGGCGCATGCAACCGGGGAATATTCAGGGCGCATGCAACCGGGGAATATTCAGGGTGCATGCAACCGGGGAATATTCAGGGCGCATGCAACCGGGGAATATTCAGGGCGCATGCAACCGGGGAATATTCAGGGTGCATGCAACCGGGGAATATTCAGGGTGCATGCAACCGGGGAATATTCAGGGCGCATGCAATGCGCCCCTACAGCAGCCAAACTGGTATAGCGCTAATGGTAAAACCTTCAATCCTTGACCCTGCTGCAAGTTACAGCTTTAGCCAATATAGCACCTTACCCTTTGACACCGCCGATATCCTAGCTGAATTCGGGGTTGCTTTCCAATCTGTTTCTCTCCAACTCCCAGAGGAACAACCCCTAGACCCCACCCCATTAATTGATGAATTAGCAGAAAACTTGGCCTTAGTCGATCCCACTTCAGAAATTGCTCGTCGAGAAGCGCTAATTTTTCCAGTGCTGAAAACTGTCTGCAAGTTTATCCAGTCACCCCTCAAGATTGAGTATTCGATCCGAGTCAGCAACCAACTCAAGGGAAATGTGGATTACTTCATTCCCACACCTCAAAATCTCGTGATTATTGAAGCTAAAAATGCCGATCTCGGTAAAGGATTTACCCAGCTTGCAGTGGAACTAATTGCCCTAGACCAGTGGATTGATGCTCCTGTAGACTATCTCTATGGAGCAGTCACCACGGGAGAGACCTGGAAATTTGGTCTGTTCCATCGCCAGCAAAAGTTGATGCAAAAAGATATCAATACTTACAGTGTCCCCAATAACTTGGCTAAGGTTCTCGCGATCCTGTTTGGTATTACACTCCAAACACCCAGGATGTTATTATAAAATTTGCTGGCAACCTTCCTTCTTCCCTTCTAACAATGGCTTTTAGTGATTATAAAACTATTGCTCAAGTTCAACAAGAGTATAAGATCAAGTATTTGGAAGAGGACTTTATTGAAATTACCGCTCTCAAACCTTCTGATTTCTTTGTTCAGGAATTTGAATTCAGCGAACAGCACATGGATATATACACATCTGAATCATCAAGATGCGAAAATATTATTTATCCAATTTTAAGGGAAGTTTATAAAGGTTTTGTTGATAAATATACTCTTTGGAGCCACAAGTCTATAACCTATGATACCAAACTAAACGGAACCCCTGATTACTTGTTCTCAACCAAGTCAGAATTAGGTAAAACGGTTTTGGGTTTGCCAATCATCATTGTCGTCGAAGCCAAAAAGAATGATTTTAGCGAGGGATGGGGGCAATGTCTAGCTGAGTTAATTGCTGTACAGAAATTAAATAACACCGAGGAACTTCCTGTGTATGGGATAGTAACGGATGGAGAATTATGGCAATTTGGCAAATTAGTATCCGATCAATTCACCAAAAGCAAGTTGAGAATTACTATTACCGATTTAGATAAAATTTTCGGAACGATAAGTTTTTTATTGTCAAGAAATTGAAAATTTTAGATTGAATATTTTAGATTTACCTCATAAATAAACTTAGGGCTTGATAATTAGAAAATTGAATATTTTAGATTTATTCCATAAATAAATTTAGGGGCTTGTGACCGTTTGAATGCTTCAATCTAAAATCTAAAATCTAAAATCTAAAATCTCTCTGGTCAAGCAACAGATAAGCAGATTTGCATTATAGCAAAAGGCTCCAGGGCTCCAGGGCTCCAAGCAGTCCCGATGAAAAAAACTGTGCCTTTCGGTATTGAAATATACATAATCATCTGCATAACATTAAATCTTAAGCAAATCATCAGGCGCTATACATGTCTAAATCTAGTCAAGTTTTAATTAATGCTTTTCTCACTGAGCGCAATACGCCAAATCCTCTCGGTAACCGTAGTCCTGCCTGGGGTCGTCACGTAGACGATCTTTCTCTGGTGGATCCTAGAGAAATTGCCGAGAGTGTTGTGGTTATTGAACCCTGGGAACATGTTGGCGAACGACCCAGTGATCAGGTTGGCGTCATTGCATCAGAGAATGTGGCCTATGTTGTCGATCAAATCTTGGGTTTACCTACCCTGATTGTGCCTGCTTGGAAGCACGGTATTTCTGACCTAAAGCGCTTTGCTGCCTTGACAAGCTTAGCCAAACTTATCGTATTGGAAGGCGGTGAACCGGATGTTCATGTCAAAGAGACTTTTTCGCCAGCATTTCCTCGTTCCGATGCTACGCAACTGATTGTTGAGTTCCTCCTCCAACAGGAGCCTTTCATTGGCATTTGTCTCTCTCATCAGCTTACGGCGCAAGCCCATGTAGAATTAATCCATGAATCTGTGCGTCGTCTAGAACAATCACAACAATCAGCCTTTGTTGCTGTCAGTCGTCGCATTGCCGAGATTGCCAATCACCTCAAGGTGGAAAAGAGTTATGGTACTGTCGCCGAATCTTGGAATGATGAATCGTTTGCGGTTGCTAAGAATGAAGAAATTAGCCATTCTAATACAAAGTTATACCCTTACCAGGATATTGAGCTTCCCCATATTCCCAATGAAATCACGGAGGCATATCGTGTGGTAGCAAAACGTTTTGATGCTATTATTGATGTAGCACTTCAGTATGAGAATGATCTGCACATTCAGGCATTTCATGGCAACGAAGTATCAGAAGAATCAATGCGCTTTGTATGTTGGGCTTATCAGCAAATTAACCATGTGATCACTGCTTACAGCCTTGAAGCTGCCTCGACACTCGACCTACAAAGCCTAATGACTGCACCGATTGGTGTCGAAATTTTAGCTTCAACACATACTCAAAGTGGCGATCCGCTATGTGAGGTTGCAGCAACTGGTATTTATTGGGACAATGGCAAGAAAGCATTAACTACCCAGTTTCACCCAGAACTTGATGAATCCTTAATAACCGCGTCTGAAGGTTGGACACCTTCCTGGGAACAGATGAAAAGTTCTGATGGAATTCGTTTGTTAGCACGTATGCTTCAGTCAGTTCTCTAAAAATGAGACGCTATATTGAAAATAAAATAGGGGTTATATCATGTCCGGTTGAATACTTACACTTTGGCTGCAACAAGGCAGGAGGCAGGAGGCTCCGAGGCAGGAGGGAAGAAAGAAGGTTGCAAGGTCGAAGGGAATTATAAGTAATTATTCGGACTTGATATTATACCAAATCCGGGTTAACCACCCCCGTTTTGGGAAAACCGCGAAACTTGCTCTGAGACGTTGCATGCAACGTCTCTACAGTGTGGGATATAACGGGGGTATATATGCCGGATTTGGTATGATTATCCTTAAAAACTTCTCCGCGTCCGGTGCGTCAGCCTTAACAATAAGTATTCAACCGAACTTGATATAACAGCTGCTCTAACCAAAACGTCCACTTACATAATCCCTAGTTGCTTCTTGCTGAGGATTTTGGAAGATATTTTCGGTTAAATCGTACTCTACTAAGTAACCTTGTTTCCCGCCTTTCTCTGTTGCTTTGGCATTAAAAAAGGCGGTCATATCAGCTACCCGCGTAGCTTGTTGCATGTTGTGGGTAACGATAACAATTGTGTAATTTTCTTTGAGTCGGTTGAGTAATTCTTCAACCCTGAGAGTGGAGATGGGATCGAGAGCAGAACAAGGTTCATCCATCAGAATGGCTTCCGGCTCAATGGCTACAGCACGAGCGATACACAAACGCTGTTGTTGTCCACCAGATAGAGATAAGCCACTTTGTTTAAGTTTGTCTTTGACTTCGTCCCATAAAGCTGCTTGTTTGAGGGAGTTTTCTACCAAATCGTCCATATTACCCCGATAGCCATTAATCCGCGCACCGAAGGCAATATTATCGTAAATTGATTTGGGAAAGGGGTTCGGCTTTTGGAATACCATACCGATGCGACGACGTACTTCCACGGGATCGATACTTTTACGGTAAAGGTCTTCTCCCTTGTAAGTAATTCTGCCTGCAACCCTTGCCCCAGGTACTAGATCATTGAGTCGATTCAAGCATCTGAGCAGGGTACTTTTACCGCAACCAGAAGGTCCAATAAAGGCAGTAATTTTATTTTCCGGGATATCCAGATAAACATTGCTAACTGCCTCAAAGGAGCCGTAGAAAACTGAGACATTTTCAACCTGAAATACGGCCTTAGTCGCAACCGCGCTAGAAAAATCAGAAATCATGAGATTTAAATTGTATTGTTTAATTAAGGAGTTCAGGAGTAATCTTGAGAGAGAACACTTCGCGAGCAGGAGTTCAGGGGTTTAGATAAAACCTAATACCTAACACCTAGCACCTAACACCTACTCTTTCTGGAACCTATTGCGTAGCCAAATTGCTGTTCCATTCATGGACAATAGCACTGCCATCAGCACGATAATGCCAGCAGCAGCAGCGGTGTGGAATTCTTCTTGGGGACGGGAAACCCAATTGAAGATTTGAATGGGTAAGACAGTGAAGGGGGAGTGCAAACCTTCTGGCAAGAAAGCAATGAAGGTTAAAGCACCAATGGTAATCAAAGGAGCAGTTTCACCAATGGCACGGGAGAGAGCAAGGATAGTTCCGGTTAGTATTCCGGGAAAAGCTAACGGTAGAATCTGTGCCCAAACTACTTGCCAGCGGGTTGCACCCAAAGCAAAACCAGCTTGGCGCAAGCTATTAGGAACTGCTCGCAGAGCCTCCCGTGTTGCCACAATCACAATGGGGAGAATCAGCAGACTCAGGGTTAGGGCACCTGTAAGCAGACTGCGACCCCCGGTTATTGGCTCCAGCAACCGAGCAAATACGGCTACCCCTAGCAATCCATAAATGATCGAAGGTACTGCTGCTAGATTGTTAATGTTAATTTCAATGATCTTGGCATACCAAGTGTTAGCAGCGAATTCCTCTAAGTAGATACCAGTACCAACTCCTAGGGGAAAGGTAATTATTGCCGTGAGCAACATCATATATGTAGTACCCACTAAGGCGGACTTAAGACCAGCTTTCTCTGGAAAGCGAGAGGGATATTGGCTGAGCAATGTCCAGTCTAAGCGGGGAAAACCATCGATTACCACATCGATCAGTAAAACAACGAGA
>JAAHGR010000550.1 GCA_010672425.1 Symploca sp. SIO2E6 | reverse complement strand
TCTGGCGTTTGGTTTCTATTACCTGGGGTTTATCATTATCATTCCATGCTCCTTCTTGGGCTGTGATTTTTAGATCATTTGCATTAATTTGGACTTTAAAAATTGCTTCTATAACGCAGGAGGTATCTGACAAATCAATAACTCCTAGCTTTTCATCCTGTAGCAAACCCCCTAATACATCTGATTGACCTCCAGCCTCAAACTCCCAGACAGGATTTTCTTGGATTCCTGTTGCTCTAACCTGCCAATTTTCTTTTGGCTCTTCGGAAATTCGGCGTTGTGCTAAGGGCATGAGCCCTTTTTTTAGAGCAAGAGACAGTTTTCCATGCTTGACACCAAATCTAATATAAGCTTCTCCAACTATATAATTAATAACTTCGTCGATTTCACCAAATGAAATATTCAAGATAATACCGATTTGTTTTGTTGAGCAAAACCCTGAATCATCGAAGTTTAACTCAATTATTACTAGTTGACCATCGTACTTGTGGTCTTGAGAAACTACCTTTCCCACTGGTTTGTGATTGCTTTGATCAGTAGAGTCTTTTTTTTTTGAGATTTTTCACTTAGCTGCTGTCTTAAATTTTCTTGGATAAATCGCTCCACTTTCCGGTAAATTTGGCTCTTTTTATCCTCCACCTTGCAGATAGATATATGATCCAAATCCATTGGCACAGGAATAACCCCTTTAATCCCAGGGTCAGCACTGGTTTGATTCACCACTAAAATACCTTTCGTAGGTTGCGTCTCATAGTAAACTAGCATTGGGACTTGGCTAAACTGCTCGTCATTGCGGTATAAAAGGTTTAATTCCCGCAGTCGAGAATGGTGTGCTTCCAACTCCTCCACGCTGACAGTAGTTCGCATAATCCCACCAATATGCTTAATCCAACTTGCCATATCCGCACCAGAATTGGGTGTAGATAAGAAAACGATTCCCCTCGTCTGAGATGAGATTGCCTGCCACTTGCACTGGCCAAAATCCCTGGCATTCCGCAGCATTTGCTTTACTAGCAATCCTCCCATACTGTGAGTAATGAACATCAGGGGGCGATCGCCTATGCCATAACTGTCCAGCAGAGCTAAAATATTTGTAGCTCGATCCGCCAAAGGCATAGAATTGCCCTTCCATTTAAAGGGTTCTACTTCATACTCCAAAGACCAAATCCCCGTATCTGGGAAATCGTCTCCCAGCCACTTCGGCCAAAAATTATCATCATCTTGCTTTTCCTGGGGATGCCAAGTACCCCGCGCACTACCCCCCAAGCCGTGAACAAAAACCACATCTCCGCAGCGAGAAGAGTTGTCACAACCAGAGATTTTGATCAAAGTCATCCTAGCTATCCTTCCATCAGGGATATTATCTGGACACGATGCACCTCAGATTCCAGTACCACCAACCTCATCCTCAATTACTGCTACGTTTTCCCTCAATGGCACATCCTCAGCACAATCGAGATAAAGTGCCAAAGCACTGAGTACTACCTCAGTCTTAATCGTAGCATTGTGGGTAGCATGAGCCTTGAAACGTTCATCAATTTGATTGTGAAAAAATAGTTTAACTTGATCAAGGCAGAGTTCCTTGACATCAAATCTTTGGTACTCAAAACATGATACTGCTGTTAAAGTCTGTCCTATAGGAAATTCATTTTTCACCATATTTAAGATTTGCTAACTCATTCAACCCCTGGAGAAATAACTTTCTCGCCTCAAACACATCCAATATCTGAACACATCGCTCTAACAATGCCAAATCCAACTGCGGCAAAACCTCACTTGTCGTTACCTGCTCATATCGAATCCGCCTTGGTTCTTCTGCATCTCGCAGTACATAAACCACAATGCGGTTCTTTTGCCAAAACCAAACCTCACGTACTTTAAATCGCTTATATTTCTCCAGCTTCCGAATGCCACCACTAGTTAAAGCGACTTCGATTCCTAGATCCGGGTATTCCTTATCTTCCCCAATGGAATAAGACTCGTCTGGAGCAAATGATGCTCCCCTTTCTTCCGCCTCACAGGTGGCATTACCCGCTGGAAAAAACTTGATACCCATTTCAAAGAAATAGAGTTCTAGCAGGATCGCGATAAACTTCTTAATTCTTTCATGAGCTTTGCCTGTTGTCATTAACTCAATGTACCCATCTAAATAGGAAACCCGCAGTCCTGGAATCTCGACTACCCAGAATTGCATGATTTTGAACTGCTGCCAGCTGTGACGTCCCGGTACAACCAATCGCTGTTCATCAGCAAGGGTTGCTTTTTCTACAAATGATACGACCATACTTTTTTTTGAAGAGAACTACACTGGTCATAGAGGAGCGTGTTTAAGGCTTGGGAGAATAAGTAACAAGTCAAGAGTTCATGTTTGGATTCCCCTTATTCAGCAAGCCATATCTATAGGCGCAGACCTTCTCCATTCTTAAATAATAGCACAAAACAACAGGTTCTCAACTCCAGTTAGTTAGGACTGCTCTGATCACGTATTCCTAATCCTTGTCTAATTTTCCGATATCGACATCATTCGTAGGGGCGGGTTTAGGGAAAACCTAGTGGCGTGACATACCTAAAATAGTAGAATGGGTAGGTTGGGTAGAGCGAGAGCGAGACCCAACACTGGAGGGGGCTGTGTTGGGTCTCGTTGCCTCGACCCAACCTACATTTTTAGCTGTGTCACGGCACTAGTGCAGCACGGCAGAAATAACTGAGCAGCTAAAACCCCTTCGTTGTCCTCCTTGTCCTCATTGTCTGGTCTTGAGGTGCTCAAGGACTTCTGCCTAGCTTCACTAGTTGTACCACCAAGGTTAACGCGAGCCCCTTAAGCGGTAGAATTAATGGGCATTCTATCCAGGGCAAGCCCTTTTTATGCGGCGAGATTCGATTTTTTACCGACTTTTCCAGCAATCACCTGCATTAATCTTTGAGCTACTCGAAATCCCACCTGCCAATGCAGCCAATTATCGTTTTGACTCGGTGGCAGTTAAGGAACCAAAGTTTGAAATTGATGGAGTCTTCTTACCACCAGGTAACGATAGTGCAGGTGTCATCTATTTTTGCGAAGTACAATTTCAAAAAGATGAGCAGCTCTATGAACGGTTGTTCAGTGAAACATTTCTATACTTTTATCGTAACCGCAATCTTTACTCTAACTGGGCTGTGGTGGTAATTTACCCAAGACGGAGCATTGAACAGAGTAATGTTTCTCCCTACAAAGCACTGCTAAATAGCACTCAGGTAAAGCGGGTCTACCTGGATGAACTAGGTGATATCCAACAATTACCACTAGGACTCGCCCTGATGGTACTGACCACAGTCAAGGAAGAACAAGCACCAGAAGAAGCCCGATATTTGGTAACGAGAACCCAAGAGGAGGTGACGGAAGCAGCAGTCAAACAATTGAAGATTGAAGATTGAAGATTTTAGATTTACCACATAAATAAATTTAGGGTATTGAGGATTTGAAGATTGAATATCAGAGATGTATTCCATAAATAAATTTAGGGGCTTGTGACAGTTTTATTCTAAAATCTAAAATCTAAAATCTAAAATCTAAAATTTCTCTGGTCAGTAGAGCCATAATAGAAATGATTAAGACAATTATGGTGTACAAGTTTACCGAGTTGAGTCGTCAGGAGGTAGAAGCTATGCTGGAAATCAGCTTACAAGATACCAGGGTTTATCGGGAAGCCAAAGAAGAAGGTCGCCAACAAGGTCACCAAGAAGGTCGCCAACAAGGTCACCAAGAAGGTCGCCAACAAGGTCACCAAGAAGGTCGCCAAGAGGAAGCAGTTGAGTTGGTTGTGCGACTATTACTTCGTCGCTGTGGCCAATTATCGAAAAATTTGCGGGAGCGCATTGCCAGTCTATCACTACCTTTACTAGAAAGTTTAAGTGAAGCTTTGTTGGATTTTGCGGAGTTGTCAGATTTGGAAGCTTGGTTGGAGAAGCATCACAAAGGCGATCGCAACTAGTGCAGCACGGCAGAAATAACTGAGCAGCTAAAACCCCTTCGTTGTCCTCCTTGTCCTCGTTGTCTGGTATTGAGGTGCTCAAGGATTTCTGCCTAGCTGCACTAGTATAGCGGAGTATTTCCCTGTGTGGCAGACTCACGTAACATTAATCGGTAGCAGTGTAACTACTTGATTATGAAAAAATAGTTTAACTTGATCAAGGCAGAGTTCCTTATAAACTTCTATCGACTTTCAATTTTCAATTATAATATGCCAGCCAAAGATTTATTTCATGATACTGTTAAAACAGCCCTAGAAAAAGATGGATGGACAATTACTGATGAACATCTATTTATTCAATTTGAGGATGTTGATTTTTACATAGATTCAACAGCAGAGAGAATCTTGGCAGCAGAAAAAACTGGTCAAAAGATACAGCGCTTTGCGCTGTAATGAAGTACACTTTTCCGGAAGTCCCCCTTATTAAGGGGGATTTAGGGGGATCAACACTGTACCGCATAGCAGAGCAAACTGCTGTAGCTGTAGAAGTAAAATCTTTTGTAGGAGGTTCAGATGTGACTGAGTTTCACTCGGCTCTAGGTCAATCCCTCAACTACCGTTCAGCTTTGAGATTGACAGAACCAGAACGAAATTTGTACTTAGCAGTTCCAGGAGATGTTTACGATGAGTTTTTTAGGCGTAGATTTATTCAAAGAGTTATTGCTGAACATCAACTCAAATTATTAATTTTTAGTCCAGAGAGAGAGTAAATTGTACAATGGAGAGATTGAATTATAGTGAAATAGTACAAACTGTTCTTAAAAATCATGTAAGAAATCGCCCAAATAGTCCAACTGAAGTACAAATGCTTTTTGATACAGAGCGGGATCGCTATCAGGTGCTTAATATTGGTTGGCAAAAGCTAACACGGATATTTGGTTGTATCATTTACGTAGAAATCAAAAATGGAAAAATCTGGATAGAACGGGATGGAACAGAAATCGGAGTGGCGAATGAATTAGTTGAAGCTGGTGTTCCCAAACAAGATATAGTTTTAGCTTTTAAAGCCCCGTATAGACGTAAGTTTACTGAGTTTGCTGTTGGTTAAAGCGTATTAGCGATCGCCTACAGCACCAGTTTATATCATGTTTGGTTGATCACTTACACTTTGGTAGCAATAAGGCAAAACCCACCCCTAACCGCTCCCAGGAGGGGAACTAGAAGCCGGCGTTATACCCGAAGGGTAAACGGCGGGATAACGTCAAAATCGACTGGTTACACGACCTAGAATCAAATGTGGCTCAACCCAGCCAAAAACTCGACTATCAGTACTCTGTAAAGGATTGTCTCCTTGGACAAAACAAGCTCCATTTTGACGAACTGCAATCACTCGTTTAATTAACCGCATATCTTTGTGCTCAGGATGTCTAATAACTACCACATCCTCTGAGGCAGGGAGCGAGTGCCGATAAGCCC
>JAAHGR010000055.1 GCA_010672425.1 Symploca sp. SIO2E6 | reverse complement strand
TGTTTAAAGTTGCACAGCGCTCCTACTATTAAAAAAGGCACGATGCTGAACATGGAAGCATAGAAGGCATTTTGAGCTTCTCTGCTCTTGCGAGTTTTTTCAAACTCCTCCTCTGAAAGATAAAGCGATCGCTCAGCAAAGTTAAACCAACGCTGTAGTTGTTCCATCACCCATTCGCTCACGGGTGAAAAACCCAAGTATAGCGCCAAAGACCACAAAGATGCACCCGCGATCGCTGTCGTATCCAACTCGAATTGAAAAGGAAAAATTGTCATTTGTTATTTGTTGTTTGTTGTTTGTTGTTTGTCATTTGTTGTTTGTCATTTGTTGTTTGTTGTTTGGGAATTGACAATTGGTATATTGAATTCTTCCTTGTCTCCCTAGCCTCCCTAGCCTCCCTAGCCTCCCTTGTCTCCCTTGTCTCCCCATCTCCCCATCCAACTAACTGGAGTTTAGACTAATTCAAAAATTACGCTATATATGGTGTAGTAACGGCATTTCGTCCAAACTCCAGTAACTAAGGCAGCCAGGGATATTGGCGAAAATCAGGTGGACGCTTTTCTAGGAAAGCCTGTTTTCCTTCTGCTCCTTCTTCCGTCATGTAGTAGAGTAAAGTAGCATTGCCAGCAAGTTCTTGGAGACCTGCTTGACCGTCGCAATCAGCGTTAAAGGCGGCTTTCAAGCAACGGATAGCAATAGGACTCTTGGCTAAAATTTCCTGGGCCCATTGGATGCCTTCTGCTTCTAGCTGTTCTACAGGTACAACACAGTTAACCAATCCCATGTCCAAAGCTTGAGCTGCTGTGTACTGACGGCACAGGAACCAAATTTCTCGCGCTTTTTTTTGACCAACAATTCGGGCAAGATAACTAGCGCCAAACCCACCATCAAAGCTGCCAACTTTTGGTCCACTTTGACCAAAGATAGCATTATCCGCAGCAATAGTTAGGTCACAAATCACATGTAAGACATGACCTCCCCCAATAGCATAACCAGCTACTAGGGCAATTACCACCTTGGGCATGGAGCGAATCAAACGCTGTAAATCCAGTACATTTAAGCGAGGGACCCCTTCTTTATCCATATATCCAGCCTTACCCCGCACCGATTGATCTCCACCAGCACAAAAGGCGTATTTCCCATCAGTGTGAGGTCCGGCTCCCGTAAGCAAGACAACACCAATCTGCGAGTCTTCACGAGTATCACAGAAGGCATCGTAGAGTTCAAAGACGGTTTGGGGACGGAAGGCATTGCGTTTATGAGGACGATTGATGGTGATTTTGGCAATACCGTCAGTTTTGTGATAGAGGATGTCTTCGTAAGTTTTAGCAGTTTGCCAGTTAATTTGCATCAGATATATCAGATTTAGTTGCTATTGGAGTTTCGGATAATTTAGCAACCACTTTACAGTCTCATCGCTACCTTCTGAGCAAAATTCCCAATTCTCAGGATCGCGTTCTCCTTGATGAGTACTCCTGAACTACTTAACTCGTGAACTCCTTACTTCCTCATTTTTTAACGCTTAATCTCAAATCCCTGCATTCCTTCCGGGGTTTCGTAATTAACCCTAACATCATTAACCACAGCATTTAATGGTCCAGTGTGACACCAACGAACCATCGCTTCTACAGCAACTTCAGTCCCTTCAAAAACTGCTTCCACTCGTCTATCCAAAAGATTTCGCACCCAGCCAGTTATCCCTAAATGCTTTGCTTGTAACATTGTAGAGTACCGATAACCAACTCCTTGAACCCTTCCAGAAACGAAAACATGGGCACGGATTGGCTCCAGTGGCATGGATGAGTTTAGCATGGACAAATCAGTAGTTAACGACAGAATAGCGCTACGCGCTAGGCAACAGGCAATAGTGAGCTGTGAGTAGGTTTGCTGGATGGCAGGAATATCCTAACCTAAACTTGTAGTGCTTAAATTAGATTCTACTCAATTCAGACAGTAGAATGGTAAATAGTTAGGGCTTGCCTTGCACTTTAACTGGAAAATCCAAACATGAACTCATTACTCATTACTCATTACTCATTACTTCATATCCCCATAGTTAATATTATGATCGCTCAACTTTTCAACATTGCTAATATTTTCGTTCTACCTTTCTGGTTGCTGATGATTGTACTGCCCAACTGGGGAGTAACTCGCAAAGTCATGACCTCTTATCTTACTTTTATTCCTTTGGTAGGTTTATACTTGTATTTGTTGATCAGCAGCATTACCCCAGAATCTGCCGCAGCCTTGTCTGATCCCCAGCTAGCTGATATTGCCCGATTTTTTGCTGACGAAACGGCAGCAGCAACTGGGTGGGTGCATTTTCTGGTGATGGATTTGTTTGTCGGACGCTACATTTACCTAGAAGGTCAACGTTTTGGTACATGGACAGTTCACTCCCTGATTTTGTGCTTATTCGCTGGACCGATGGGATTGCTATCCCACATTATTACTGCCTGGATTACCCCAAGATTGGTTCCCTCTGCTGAGTCCGACGCAGCAACTCCTTCCACTGGCACTCCCTAAAGGACTTTCAAGTGGAAGAAACACTCCCAATTCCCAATTCCCAATTACTTAAGCAGATTGCTTGAGAGCTACTTCTTCACGCAGAGTCAAAATTTCAACACCATCCTGAGTCACTGCTATTGTATGTTCAAATTGAGCTGAAAGTTTGCGATCACGGGTGAGTGCCGTCCACTTATCCGCCATAATATCCACTTCCCAAGTACCTTCATTAATCATTGGCTCAATGGTAAATACCATACCAGCGCGGAGTTTCTTGCCCTTGCCTCGCTTGCCATAATGAGGAATCTGGGGAGCTGTATGGAAAATTCTACCAACTCCATGTCCTACAAAATCTCGTACCACTGAAAAGCTATGAGCTTCAGCATATTCCTGAATTGCTGCACCAATATCTCCAATTCTTGCTCCTGGTTTCACAACAGCAATTCCCCGCATCATACATTCAAAGGTAACCTCTACCAACTTCTTTGCTGTTGGTGAGGGTGTACCGACAAGGAACATTCTGGAAGTATCGCCATGATAACCATCAACAATTGGTGTTACATCAATATTGATAATGTCCCCATCCTGGAGAATCTCCTTTCCGTTGGGGATGCCATGACAAACAACCTGATTCACGCTAGTACAAATGGACTTAGGGAAGCCGTTGTAGCCAAGGGGAGCACTTTTTGCTCCATGAGCCTTTGTCCAACGTTCTGCTTCATCATTGAGTTCTTTAGTGCTGATCCCCGGCTTCACCATTGGTTCCAGATGATCTAAAAGTTTAGCTGCCAAGCGTCCAGCGCGACGCATCTTCTCAATTTCTCTACGTGATAAAATGATAATTTGTTCAGATGCCATGAGTTTTTCTGTCTTTAGTTGTTTGTTGTTTGTGAGCTTTGACCAATGACTAATTATTCTTGAAGGTAGCACCTGTATGACCAGTTGTTAACCACAGGATGGCTCTGACGCCATCTCGAAAGCACTTCTCAATAGGTTCAGGTGAGCGTCCCGAATCAACAGGTAAAGGCTTCAAGATAATTCCCCGACTACCAAAGACAATTTCACCAATTACGCGAGCACGACGCATATGATTGTCTGAGGTAACTAGATAGACACTATCAATTCCCTCGGCTTTCAAATCATCCACCAGAGTTGTAAAATTTGTCACTGTGTCTACAGCTCGGTGATCGATGTGCAAACGCTCTTGGAGAATCCCAGCTTTAGCAAATATCTTTTGAGTGTACCATTCTGGGCTACCAGAGGATACCCAAATATCTAGCTCTGGGTGGTGGTGCGCAAAGTCAGCAGCAAATGACTCTCGTTCCTCTGCTCCTCCCAAGACAAAGATGGCTTCGGGTTCTACAATATAACTTTTGATGTGCCTGTAGCCAAAAAAGAATGAAACCGCTAATACCGGTATGAGCCAAAGGAGTAACATAAGTTGAGAGCACCGAGGTTTAGCTTTAGTAAGCAAGTATTGTTGCTTACGGGGATAAATCCTCAAAAGAAGCTGAGGGAGAGACATTTGTTTCTAAATTATAAATTATAAACTATAGATATTTTTTAATAAAATTTCTGATTTGTTTAATCTTAAATCCTTGAGCTAAATTCTGAACTTCTTGAGCAAAAGGCACATATTGTTTATCCATTTTTTTGAGTTTATCTCCTTGTTTAATTAAGCTATCAATTAGACCTTTTCTGGCGAGGTCGTATAAGATATGCAACTCATCTAGGGGTGGAGGGATGATGGCTTTGCCTGGATTGTTTTTTGATAAATTACCTTCAGCTTCTGGTGGCTGGGTTGATAATTCAGCAATCTTGTCGTAGAGCCATGACAACCCTAAGTGATACCGGATAGTTTCGAGTAAATCTTGAGCCTGTATTGGCTTAGGTAGAAAATCATTACAACCTACTTTTCGACTTTGGAATTGATAAGATTCAGATATACTAGCAGAAGATGCTAGTAAAATCGTCTGTCGAAATTCTGGTAATCGGCGTAGGTGGCAGGCTAACTCAAAACCATCCATCACCGGCATTACTAAGTCAACAATGAGCAAATCTGGTAAAAATTTTATCGCTTGCTCTAAACCTTCCTCGCCATTGGCTGCCTTCCTCATTTCAAAACCGAGAGGTTCGAGTAAACTAAATAAGACTGCTTGATTTTCAGTGCAGTCGTCTACCACTAAAATTTTCTTCTTTTCCCCTCGGTAACCAATAATTGACTGGAAAGATGTTACTGGTGCTACCTCTATCAACTGGGAGGCTGAAGGTAAATCAACCTCGAACCAAAAAGTACTACCTATTCCTAATGTACTCTTGACTTGCAGTTGGCTGCCCATCAGCTGTATAATTTTTTGCGTGATGGTTAATCCTAGTCCAGTGCCTTCTACTTTATGGCTATCTTGTCCTACTTGCTCAAAGGGTTCAAACATCTTATCTCGTTCTTCGGCGGCGATACCAACGCCGGTATCTTTAATCTCAAATCTAATTTTGTTGTTGGTTATTGGTTGTTGGTTGTTGGTTGTTGGTTGTTTGTTATCTAATTTTTCTACTCTAAAGGTTACCTCACCAGTATAAGTAAATTTAATGGCATTGCCGAGTAGGTTAATCAACACTTGCCGTAGTCGTTTTTCATCGGCATGAACCGCAGTCGGGAGTTGAGTGTCGGGTTGGTAAGTAAAGGTGATGCTCTTTTGTTTGGCGTGAATCTGACACATTTGGGTAACTCCCCATAAGAAGTGCAGCAAGTGAAAATCGTCGGGGTAAAGTTCCATTTTCTGAGCTTCAATTTTGGAGATATCCAAAATATCGTTAATCAGGGTGAGGAGATGAGTACCGCAGGTTTGAATGATCTCAATACTTTGTTGTTGTTGGGGAGTAATGTCTGGGGAGCGTTGGAAAATTTGAGTGTAGCCGAGAATACCATTGAGGGGGGTACGGAGTTCGTGGCTCATGTTGGCGAGGAATTGGCTTTTGGCTCGGTTGGCAGCATCGGCGGCTTCCTTGGCTTGCTTCTGCTCATTTAACAGATACCTAACTTGTTCAATCAATTGATTAAAAGAAGTTGCTAACAATCCTATCTCGTCTTGAGTCGTTATGGGAGCTTGTAAGGAGAAGTCAGATTCTTGCGTTACTTTTTTGGCTACCTTCGTTAATTGTTCGAGAGGGTGAGTGATTGCTTGACTAGTATAGATAGCTAAAAAAATAGCGATCGCAATCGACAATACCATACTGACTATCAGGATGTGAACCCATAGCCTTTCGGTAGCTTGGAGAGCAACAGTAGTTTCCTGCTTTTCCTGAGCAACTATTTCTTTGATTTCCTCTAAGTCTTCTGCAAGGTCTTCTATTTTACTGTTGAGAGGATTCCGGGTAAAATTCAACAGCAATTTTTGCGTTGATTCTATCTCTTTATGAGACAACTTGTAAGGATTGATTGGACGCAAAATATCTTCTGTATTCTGGAAGTATTCTTCTATCAATAATTCATATTTTTTAAGTTTATTGTAAGCTTCAATTTCTGCTGATGTCTCCTTTACCTCTGGAGCTGAATAAGATTTTTCTAACTCAGACCATACTTGCCGAAATTCAACTATATTTTCCTGAAAATGCAGATACTCCTCCTGAAATTGTTCTGGTTGCTGTAGTAAAGCGGTAAATTGATGATAATGTAGTTGTATTTGCATTAGCTTAAGCTGCAAGCGATCAACAAGGACAGTTTCTTCTAAAACATCTGCTATAAATTTTCTAGACTGCTGCTGGTGGAAATCCCCAAGGATAGCTCCAACTACTGTCCCAGTAACAGCAATGGCTAGGATGATAGCATAACCGCGACTAATCTTGTGACCAACGTTAAGGTGATAAAATTTCCGCCTAATACCGCCTCCAGTAAAATAAGCAAGCTTTGGCTCGTGCTCTGGGAAGTGATTAGTACTAGATTTGGCTTTAGGTTCGTTCATATAGATAGCATTTTTATTCTAAGATTGGCTGGACATGACATAATATAGCACTTAATCGTCTAATTTGGCTTAGTTTGTAATTGCTATTTTACTCTAAATATTGTTTAATAAATGTCCTTATCTGTTGGATCTTAAATCCTTGGGCTAAATTCTGAAGTTGTTGAGCAAAAGGCAGATATTGCTCATCTTTTTCTTTCAATTTCTCTGCCTGCTCACTCAAGCTATCAATCCAACCTTTTCTAGCTAAGTCGTACAAAACTTTTAGTTCCTCTGCTACAGGAGGTATAATGGCTTTGATCGGAAGTTCATTGGGGCAATCTGTTTTGTCTTCCGGGATTTTGCTGGATAATTCAGGGGAATATTCATACACCCAGGATAATCCCAAACAATTCTGAATTTTTGCTAGTACATCTTTAGCCTTAATCGGCTTGGTTACAAAATCTTGACAACCTAATTCTTGACTTGCTTGCTGACAAAAGTTAGATGAACTAGCGCAAGAGGCAATCAAAATTGTTGGTTGTAACTCTGGTAACTGGCACAGGTAACGTCTCAGTTCAAAACCATTCATTACTGGCATTGTCAAATCAATAATCATCAAATCTGGTTGGAAATTAATCGCTTGTGCTAAACCTGCTTCTCCATCAGATGCTTCCTGGACTTCAAAACCGATAGGTTCAAGCAAGTTAACGAGAGCTGAACGATGTTCCCAGCGGTGATCTACCACCAGAATTTTCTTCCTTTCCCCTTGGTAACCAACAATTTCCTTGGAGTAGGGAACAGTGGCTAACTCCATCGAGTCTGAGTTTTGAGACAATTCTAAATCAAACCAAAAGGTGCTACCAACTTCCACGGTACTCTCAACTTGCAATTTGCTTCCCATTAGAGCAACAATTTTTTGGGTGATAGTTAATCCCAGTCCAGTGCCTTCTGCTTTACTATTTTTATCTCCAACTTGCTCAAATGGTTCAAAGATTTTGTCTATTTCTTCTGCTCTTATACCAACACCAGTGTCTTCGATCTGAAAACGAATTTTGTTGTTAGTTATTGGTTGTTGATTATTTGTTATTGCTTTCATAGAAATGACACTTATTTCAAAGATAACACTACCAGTATCGGTAAATTTTATGGCATTACTGAGCAAATTAATCAAGGCTTGACGCAATCGTTTTTCGTCAGCATAAATAGTAAGAGGAAGTTGTTCATCGGGTTTGTAAATAAAGGTAATACCTTTTGTGGCGGCACGAATTTTACAGATTTCTATCACTCCTAATAAAAATCTAGTTAAATGAATATCATGGGGGTCAAGTTCCATTTTACCAACTTCTATTTTGGAGAGGTCTAAAATATCGTTAATCAGGGTAAGTAGGTGATTACCACTAGTACCAATAGTGCTGAGATATTTCTGTTGTTGGGGAGTGAGGGTCGAGTCTCGCTGCAATATTTGGGTAAAGCCCAAGACTGCATTGAGAGGAGTACGTAATTCATGATTCATGGCAGCAAGAAAGGCAGTTTTAGCTCGATTAGCGGCTTCAGCTGCTTCTTTTTGCTTGCGTTCTGTGATATCTCTAAGAGAAACTAAATAAGCTGGTTCATTGTCCCAGGTAATTGGTTGTGTCTGCACTTCTGCCACCAGTACTTTTCCCGAAAGCTGTCTGAACTCAATTTCTCTAGTCTCGCTTATGCTAAGGGGTAAATTTAAGGGTTTATCCAGTAACTGCTCTAGAGGTTGATTCCACCAAGACTGAGCAGCTGGATTGACAAAAAGTACCTTACCCTCCTTGTCGAGAATTACTAAACCATCAGACATTGACTCAATAATAGTCAGCAAGCGCTTTTCACTATGCTGCAATTGTTCATATTGCCATGCTAACTGCTTTTGTAAATAGATAATTTTGAGTTGATGTTCAATCCGGACTACAACTTCTTCAACTTGAAAAGGCTTAGTGATATAGTCTACTCCACCAACTTCAAAACCCTTGACTTTATCTACTGAATCATCTAAAGCTGTTAAAAAAATAACAGGAATTGATGCAGTTTTTGGATTATTCTTTAGCTGTTGACAAACTTCATAGCCATTCATCACTGGCATAATCACATCGAGCAAAATGAGATCCGGTTTCTCAGCATTGACTCCCATTAATGCCATCTTGCCATTAATGGCTTTCCGAACTTGATATCCCCGCTGTTTTAGGAGATTAGATAAAAGTCTAAGGGTATCTATATTGTCATCAATAATTAGGATTTTTCCTTTGATGGTATTAATCATGTTTTAGTCCTCTAAGTGAACGGATAATGAGTATAGGTCAAAAACCATCCAAATATTGTTTTAGTATTTTTCGTATGGCTTTCAACTGAAAAGCTTGAGCCAAATCCTGAATTTCTTGAACAAAAGCCAGATATTGATTATCCAAAGCCTTCAATCTTTCTGCTTGCTCAAGCAAGCTATCAATCAATCCTTTTCTGGCTAGATCGTACAAAATATCTAATTCTTCTCGAGGAGGAGGAATAATCGCCTTTACCTCCATACCTTGCACCGCATCAGCTACAGCTCCCGGGAGCTGATAGGATAATTCATCACTATTGTCATACACCCAGGTCAATCCTAAATAATCTTGGATTTTGACGAACAAATCTGCTGCCTGTATCGGTTTAGGCAAAAAATCATTGCAACCAACTTCTCTACTCTTAAGTTGATAAAACTCCGATACACTAGCTGAACAAGCAATCAAAATCGTCTGTTGAAATTCTGGTAATTGGCGTAGGTACAGAGTCAGCTCAAAACCATCCATCGTTGGCATCACTAAATCAATAAGAATCAAATCTGGTGCAAATTCCTGCGCTTGCTCTAAACCTTCCTTTCCATGGGATGCTTCTCTTATTTCAAAACCGATAGGCTCGAGTAAATTAACTAAGACTGCACGATTTTCCCAATGGTCATCTACTACCAGAATTTTCTGCTTGTCTCCCTGATAACCAATAATTTTCTTTAAAGATTGTACCGAAGCTAACTCGATGGGTACTGAAGCTTGAGGTAATTCTATATCGAACCAAAAGGTGCTGCCAACTCCCAAGGTACTTTTGACTTGGAGTCGGCTTCCCATCAGGTAGACAATTTGTTTGGTGATGGCTAATCCCAGTCCCGTACCTTCTGATTTGTAGTTATTCTCTCCTACTTGCTCAAACGGTTCAAAGATTTTTTCTAGTTCCTCTATGGCTATACCAACGCCAGTATCCTCAACCTCAAACCTGATTTGGTTATTGGTGATTTGTCGTTTGTTATTTGTCGTTTGCTCTTGACCAATAACTAATGACCAATGACCAATGACACTTACCTTGAAAGTTACACTGCCAGTATTGGTAAATTTAATGGCATTACCAAGCAGGTTAATCAAAATTTGCCGCAGTCGCTTTTCATCAGCATGAACAGCAGTGGGTAGTTGATGGTTGGGTTGGTAGATAAAGGCAATTCCTTTTTGTTGAGCACGGATCTGACACATTTGTGTCACTGCCCATAAGAAATCCAGAAAATGAAAGTCGTGGGGATCGAGTTCCATTTTCTGGGCTTCGATTTTGGAAAGGTCTAAAATATCGTTAATCAGGGTGAGTAGGTGGTTACCACAGGTGTGAATTGTGTCAATACCTTGTTGTTGTTCAGGAGTAAGTTCTGAGGAGCTTTGCAGAATTTGAGTGTAGCCAAGAATGCCATTGAGAGGGGTACGGAGTTCGTGGCTCATGTTGGTCAAAAATTGGCTTTTGGCATAGTTTGCCGCTTCAGCTGCTTGCTCTGCTCGTCGGCGTTCATTGATTTCCACCCACAGTTGCTTATTTGCCTGCTTCAAGGCAGCTGTGCGCTCCTCTACTTGTTCTTCAAGATCACTGTAGAGGAAGCGTAATTGCTCGATCATTTGATTGAACACTCGAGCGAGGATGCCAATTTCGTTTTCTGTCATTACTGGAGCCGTTGATGTGAGATTACCA
Source organism: Symploca sp. SIO2E6 (assembly GCA_010672425.1). Classification (GTDB taxonomy): domain Bacteria; phylum Cyanobacteriota; class Cyanobacteriia; order Cyanobacteriales; family Coleofasciculaceae; genus Caldora. The sequence continues at coordinate 12,226 of JAAHGR010000055.1, read as the reverse complement.
GCAGCTACCTCCGTTGCCGTGTAAGTAATTGCTAAAATTGGTCTAGTGATCCGGCGAGCCAGTAAAAACATCGCGATTGCTAGCAACCCAGCTAAAATCAGACCCATCAGCAAAATTGACTCAGCTAGCTGACGTGCAGGCGCAAAAGCTTGGCTTTGATTCATCTCAACGAGTAAAGCCACATCCCGATCCGCCAGCCAGCGATAAACACCAATCACTGGTACCCCTTGATAATTCTTGTAAAGTCCTTGACCATTTTTACCATCCATTGCCTGAGCAATCCCCTCACTTTCAAGGCCATCGGAAAATGCTGCTGAAATCAATACATTTCGCCGAGACAAACCACTGCCAAACTTACCCACCAAATAGGTTTTATAGTTGTCGTCTTTGGCAGCAGTTTGTTCTCCGATGATCTCATTAATTCTATCCAGGTTCAGGTTGACCACTAGCATTCCCAGGCGCTTATCTGCATAGTCGAGAACTGGAGTAGCGAAACTCATTGTAGGTTTACCGGTTTCGGGCGAGCGGTAAAAATTCGATACAAAGGTGTCTGTTGCTTTTTGGGTTACTTTACCATATTGAGCTAAGGGCTGATATTTTCCTATCTGAGTTGGGTTAGTAGAGAGTAAAATCCTGCCGCTTCTAGTAAGGACAAAAAGCTCCTTGAGGCTAGACGGTTTGGTAACCAAGGATGTTATCGATTGTTCTAGTTGCTCATAAGCAAATTGATATTCCGAGTCGGATGTTTGACTGGATAAAAGCACCCTAGCCTGAGTACTAACTTCTGGCAACTGGCTCAGAGATAAAAAGTATTCATGCTGAGCCACTAACCAGCGGTTTAACTCACCTTCTTTGAGGTAGGCGGTAAGTTCTAATTCTTTAAAAACAGATAATTTTAGAGATTCTCTAGCTTGATTAAAGGTGGTATAACAGACAATCGATATTGTCAGTAAAGATATAATTAAAAAAGAACCAACTAGCTGAACTAACAGACTTTTTTTCCAGCATCTCATCATTGAACATCAAGCAGCAGGCATAAGACTTTTTTTCCGGCATCTCATCATTGAACATCAAGCAGCAGGCAGCAGATTTTTTTTCCCAGCATCTCATCATTAAAGATAAAGCAGTCCCGATAAAAAAATTTCACCACCAGGTGATGAAAGTAGGCTCTTCTAAAGCTCCCTGCTCACAAGTCATAAGGCAACTCCCTTGGAAAATTTGTTCGCCACCATGTATGAAAATTCATTTGGCGTGCGTCTGGTGCATCCCTGCGTTGGTGTGTCTCCTTATCTATCCTCAATCTGAATCAGACCAATCGGCAAATATCTCTTCGATCCGGTTAATAGCTTCATCCGCTGCTTCCTCTGGGGATAATCCATCAATTATAACTCTTTCAATTGCTTTACCCCAGACATTTTCTGACTGCACTAGAGAGTAAGCCGAGTTTCGTACTTGGTAGATAGTACGGGTGGTATCCTGGCTGAATTGCTTGGCTGCAGGCCCCACATGAGGATCATCCGACTCCTGCCAGAAGCCATCTTCCCAGAGTTGAGGCATCACCGGAAAATAGCGCCCAGCTGCACCTTTGACATAAGACCCTAAATTTTCAGGTTGTACTAGGTAGGAGAGAAAATCCTTAGCAGCCTCTTGGTTTTTAGACGAGGCAAAAATCACCACCTGTTTGACAGATACCAAATATTTTAATTTCTCTCCATCAGGTTTTTGGGGAAATTCGATAGTAGCTATCTGGTTACGGTAGATGTCTTCATCTTCTCGCTGGGAGCCAGGAATCGATAAGCTAGGATTGAGAGTCATCAACACAGTACCGTTGAGGAAAGCAGTGTTATTATCTGCATTCAACCAATCCACAGCTGCTGGAGGTACATATCCCTCCTGGTAGAAGCTAGTATACCAATCTAAAGTCGTAATTAATCCTTGGCGTACCTGAGCATTATTCAATAGCAGCTGGCCATTTTTGTCCAACAATTGGACATCGTAAGCCTCTAAAGCTTGTTCAAAGGCGAAGTAGGTATCGGAAGAATCGGCAGACATTGGTAAACCTATGCCATAAATATCCTGTTGTCCTTGCTGGCGCAAGCTATCTTGGGCTTGCTTCCAAAACTCCCAAAAGGCATTCCACTCTTGAGGAATTTCCTCCTCGATACCGGCTTTGCTCAGCAGTGAGCGCCAGTAGTGGATGTGGATTGTCTGCTGCTTGAGTGGTACTGCGTAGTAGCTGCGTTTTCCTTTTGCTCTGTTGTACAAGTATACTGATGCGATCGCACTACTACTGTAGGAGTCTTTCACCGGCTCAATCACATCCGATACATCTGCTAGTTTACCTTCCCAAGCCCAACTAGGGCCAAAAGTAAAGTCCGTCCTCTCAGAAAAGAGGATATCAGGGGGATTACCTTCCTCTAGGGCGTTGATAATCTCATTAAGGAGGTCATCCTCGCTGTAGAAAAACAGTTTAACTTCACCCTTACTTGGAGCCTTCTGCTGGGGGAAGGTATCTTGCCATTGATTTACAACTTGCTCAATCGCCTCATCTTGCTGAACATAGTAGCCTCGATTCCACCAGATTGTGAGATGGCTGCTATTCTCAGCAGGTTCATCATTTGATCGTTTGGGTGTATTAGTTCCATTAGTACAGGTTAATAAGACAAAGCTCAACAAGAATAGTAGTATGAATAGATATCTCCGTAGCCTCATGTTTGTTTTTTTAGTTATATGGCAGGCTGCTACTAAAATAACTCAAGATTAACACCAAAGAAAAAGCCCTCATCTTGAGCATTAGTACCACGATCATCCAAATCAATAAAAGGATAGCCATAGCCAAAGCGAATATTCAAACCTGGTGTTGGCTCCCACAATAATCCCAAACCAGCACTAAAGAGAAAAGTCTGCCTTGGTAATGAATCAGGATTATCCGGATCATGCCAAACTTTTCCCAGATCGACAAATGGTACTAGCTGGAACATGGGAATTCCTCCTTCATCTCGTTGTAGAGTGATGCGGTCTTCAATGGAAAAGCGCAATCCATTATCTCCAGAACGAGCATTTTGTCGATAACCTCTGAGGGATTGTCCACCGCCGATGACAAACTGCTCAGATGGTAAGAGACTATCAGGAGTTAGTTGCACATCCAAGCTCATCAGTAACAGGTTATTCTCATCTAGACCTTGCACCCGTTGCACTTGACCCAACCAGCTGACAAAGTTACCATCCGGAATAGGTGAGGGATTAGTGGTAGCATCAAACAATCCGGTACCAAAGCTAAATTGCGATCGCCCTGACCAAGCTCCTTGGGGATCTCGTCTGATATAATCTTGTCCGAAGCGCAACACACTGGTGCGGGTTACGCCATCTGCCTCAGCACCAATGCTAAAAGGCTGGGGAATATTATCAAAGACAAAGGTTTGACCGTCTTTGTAGCTAAATCCCACCGAGAGAGCAAATTCTTCTAGGGGAGTACGAATCAAGGGTTGGCGAAAGCTCACCTCATAAAGTTCTGATTCCCCTGTAATACCCAACTCATCGAACTGGGGATCGGTGATGCGATTGCGATCAATTACAGTACGCAGTTGTAAGGTTCCGTTCATCGGATTAAGGGGAACACGATAACTCAAGTCTACAATATTCGACCCGCCAGTGGTGGAACGGTAATAGGAGGCAGCTAAGTCATCCCCAATGCCACTTAAGTTGAGGTAGCCTAGAGATACTCCAAACCTCTCGGAACCGACACTGGGAGGAGAACTGTTATCTATACTAAAATTAGCAGAGAAAGCCTTAGCTTCCTGCACCCGCACAATCAAGATACTTTCACCCAGTTGGGAACCAGAACGTAGGCTAGACTCAATATTCTCTAAGAGGGGGTCGGCCCTGAGTAAACGCAGTTGATCTTCAATCATATCAACTCGTAGTGGTGTAGTTACTCCTAAGCCAATGCGGTCTTTAATATAGTTAGGATTGAGTCTTTGAGTACCTTCAACCTGAATTTCACTCAAACGACCTTCAATCACCTGAATCTTGACCACACCATCGATAATTTCTTGATCTGCCAAGACGGCACTAGAAGTAATGTAACCAGCATCCAAATAGAGTTGGTCAATGGCATCAGTAACACTTTGGAGATCTCTAAGACTAACAGAACGTCCCTCGAAAGGTTCGGTAAAAGGAGTAAACTGCTCCAGAGTAAACACTGTAGAGCCAATCACCTCAATCTTGCGGACGGGAATCATCACCTCCGATGGTCCAGCCTCTTGAGAGTCGGTGGGAGACTCCTGAGGGGGAGGATTCAGAACCGGCTCAGTTTCAGTCGATTCAGGAGGTAGAGGTTCAAGTTCCGGAATCGGTTGCACGAAACGTTCCCGGTTAGGGTCAGCTTGTTGTGCTAGTTGCTCAGACCTTTGGGTAGCTGCTTCAATCGTCTCACCTGCTTCTGGTATTGCCGCTGGTACAGCCGCAAGTCCATTGGTTGAGCCAAGATGAGCGAACAGGATAGCGCTGGGAAGAGAAGCGCTAAACCCCAAAATCATACTCTTTAAACGCAACATAAATAGGTCAAGATTATTATATACGTGATACACCACTTACCTCTCAATTTCCGGATATATTTTTATATTCCGGAAATATTTTCATCTCTTCAGCTATCAGCTTTTTGGTTGAAGGCTGAAGTGCTAATCTTATTGATAAAGAAGCAACTTTGGGATGCTCCCCTCTCTTAAGAGCATCAAAGCTCGATTTCTTGCCCTTGCTCAGTGAAACGGACATCACTAATATTAAATTGTGAATTATCTGTCAGAGTTTTACGCAAGCTGCCAAACAGAGCCAATTGTTCACAGGTAGACAAAGAGAGAAAACGCCTTTGAGAATCAGGGGAAAGTCGCAAATCAACAGTAGCCATACCACTACTGCTATCGACATTGACGCGATATCCAGCTATTTCTAAGTCACTGGAGGAAACTTGGTCTAAAACTTGGCCGACGGCAGCATCTACGGAATTCTCGGCTGAGACAGCTGCTTTTTCGGGGACTAACTCTTCACACTGAGCATCAACCTGATAGATATCAAGGGTAAGGCTACTTTTATCGGTGTCAGTATCAATCGCTTTGTCCCCATCGGGACTAGGTGTCTGAGTTTGATTTGGAGTGTTACCCTTGGTATCAGAAGTTCCGGTGGAACTTTCTGTTATAGGTGTAGAAGTTGTTCCAGGTTGATTGTTATTGTTATCACTAGTGGGGGCATCACCACCACAACCAGCAAGTATCACGCCAACTAGTAGGGGAATTAGGTATTTTTTGATACTGTACATATGAACTCGAATAAAGCTACTGCTCTCTATAAGACTTATAGTATATGCCAGATGGGCTGTTGCCTTCTGACTTGTAAGTAGGGAATGGGGAATGGGGAATGGGGAATGGGGAATGGGTAATAGGTAATAGGTAATGGGTAATATCAAGGAAAGGATAATTACTGATAATTCCCTTCTGCCTCCTGCCTCCTGCCTTGAAGCCTCCTGCCTCCTGCCTTGAAGCCTCCTGCCTCCTGCCTTGAAGCCTCCTGCCTTCTGCCTTGAAGCCTCCTGCCTTATGACTAATAACAATTGGAATCGCCATCATATTCTTTCCCTAGCTGATTTTGAGCCAGCTGAATATAATATGGTTTTGCAGACTGCTGCCAGCTTTAGGGAAGTACTGTCGCGCCGGACGAAAAAAGTACCAACGCTGCAAGGTCATGTGGTAGCCAATTTGTTTTTTGAACCATCTACCCGCACTCGCAGTAGCTTTGAATTAGCAGCAAAGCGCCTTAGTGCTGATACCCTGAACTTTTCGCCAGGAATATCTTCCCTAAGTAAGGGGGAAACAATTCTCGATACGGCGAAGACTTATTTGGCCATGGGTGCAGATATGATGGTGATTCGCCATCGGGAAGCAGGAGTACCTCAGATGATTGCCTCGGAAATGGATCGATTAGGGGTGAGGTTGAGTGTCCTCAATGCTGGAGATGGTCAACATGAACATCCTTCCCAAGGATTGCTTGATTTATTTACGATCTGCTCTTTGTTCGACTTTGACAACCCTCACATTGAACTCCTGAGGGATAAAAAAATTGCTATTGTTGGGGATATCTTACATTCACGAGTAGCCCGTTCCAATATCTGGAGTCTGACGGCTACTGGTGCTCAAGTACATCTAGCTGGTCCATCGACTCTCTTACCTCGGTTGTTTACCGATTATGTTGGTGACCAGCAACAAGTAACAGGAACAGGCTCACCAATCCCCCAACAGCAATTCTCCATTGCCCCTCCCCCATCATCAATAACTCATCGTAAGCTATTTGTCCACTGGGATATCGAACCAGCTATCCAAGATGCTGATTTTATCATGACTTTACGGTTACAAAAGGAACGCATGGCTGCTAATTTGTTACCGAGTTTGCGAGAATATCATCAGCGCTATGGAATTACTCGCGATCGCCTACAGTTGTGTAAGCCAGATGTCAAGATACTGCATCCAGGTCCAGTCAATCGGGGTGTGGAAATTAGTTCTGATTTAATGGATGACCCTAAATTGAGCCTCATTGCTCAGCAGGTTACTAGTGGTATTGCCGTGCGCATGGCACTACTTTACTTAATTGGTAGTGGAAGGTATTAGGTTTTATGCAATTGATTTTCATTACTTACAGTCTGGGGGGATTGCTGGTAAAGTAGATGCTGCGGACAATCCTTGGCGGTGGATCGTGCCGATGACCGCTTTGAGAATGTCTTCTTTAGTCCGTTTTTGGTTAACCATAAGGGCAATTAGAATTCAATACTCCTCAAGCTTTGATCCACCATGTCGAAGAATGCACAAACGCATTATGAGATACAATTTTTCTTGAGAAGGAGCGCTCTATTGATTTTGGTATATTAAGAACCCCATTGTTCAGTCCACCGCTAGTGCAGAAAAATAATGCTTCAGGTTTCAACATCCCCTGCACCCCCAAAGTGGGGTAACCTTTCAGCTCAACGGGGCAATCTTACTGATCTTGAAATCCAGTGTCTAGTGTGTGGTCGCTACCATCTTACCCAAGATCACTGGAAGTATCAGGCCGATATGCCCCAGGAGCCTGCCGCTTTGATCGATGACCTGATCAAAATGCGGTACTACAAACCTGAGGTGATCGCAGTTGCAAATGCCATCAGTCAGGCAGAACTAAGGACAGCCTTGTTTATTAAAATGGCAGGGCAAAACAACCCGAAACGAGAGGGTCTGGTTAAGGACTTGATCCGTCTGGCGGGAGGATTGGATGCGGCCTTTTCCGCAGCCTTTGGCCCTCAAGTTGGACGCTTTTTCAATGATGCCCAGGATACCTTGGGTTCCTTTACCCGTCGCCGCTTTCTGCAAAATGTAGTGATCGGTGCAGCTCTGGTAACTCTGGCCAACTGTACTCAGCCGCCTGAGAAGAAACAACCAGCTCAGAAGAAGAAGGATGAGCCTCCACAAGAACTAGGTAGATTGGAAAAGAAAAACCTCAAGATTGCTTTTTTGCCGATTACTTGCGCCTCCCCAATCATTATGTCGAAGCCTCTCGGGTTTTATGAGAAGTACGGACTAAATGTGGAACTGAAGAAGTACACGGGTTGGTCTGTGGTCAGAGATGCAGTCATTGCTGGAGAATTGGATGCCTCCCATATGCTAGCCCCGATGCCGATTGCAATGTCCCTGGGCTTAGGTTCCGCCGCCTTTCCTGTGAAACTGGCTAGCATTGAGAATAATAATGGTCAGGGTATTGCAGTTGCCAAGAAGTATCTAGGCAAAATCAAAGGGCCTGCCAATTTTAAGGGTATGACTATCGGTATTCCCTATGATTACTCCAACCATAACCTGCTGCTGCGATATTACCTGGCAACTGGGGGCGTGGACCCAGATAAGGATGTGAAACTGGTGGTTTTGCCTCTCCTCGATGCGATCTCCAAGATGAAGTCAGAGCAAATTGATGCCTTCATTCTGCCGGATAACTTTACCCAACGGGTTGTGTGGGAAGGCATTGGCTTTATCCATCTACTCACCAAGGAACTTTGGCCAGGTCATCCCTGTTGTGCCTTTACTGCTTCTCAAGCCTGGATTGATGAACATCCCAATACCTTCCGAGCCTTGAATAAGGCAATTATTGATGGGACGACCTATGCTAATCAACCGGAAAATCGGCAACAAATTGCAGAAGCGATCGCCCCTCGAGAATACCTGAATCAACCTTTGGAAGTCTTGGAAGCAGTGATGACAGGACAGTTTGAGGATGGTCAGGGCAATACCCGGAATGAGCCTGATCGCATTTACTTTGACCCCTACCCCTGGAAGAGTTTCGCCACTTGGATTTCAACCCAATTGATGCGTTGGAAATACATGACGCTAGAACAGTTAGATAAGAACGATGAAGGTCAGGAGATCTTTTTAACGGATTTAGCCCGTGAATTGGCGATCGAACTAGGGGAAGATGCACCAATAGAAGTGAGTCGGGTTGAGAAGTTAAAGTTTGATACCCTCAATCCTAATAGCCCTGTAGTGTATGTGGGGCAACAGCGTGAGACCTATGGAATGTGAAGGGAATTGGGAATTGGGAATTGGGGAATGGGGAATGGAGAATGGAGAATGGAGAATTGGGGAGATAAGACAAGTCTAAAAATTGGCATAATTTATTCCTGGGAGTTCCCTAAGACCTACTACCTAATATCTTACAGGTGCACACCTATTCCATTGTTAAAATAATAGCAAAAAATCACGAAAATTACAACCAATAAAATATTTTAAGGGAGAAAGCGATATTCCCAATTCCCAATTCCCAATTCCCAATTCCCAATTCCCAATTCCCAATTCCCAATTCCCAATTCCCAATTCCCAATGAAAACCATTTTCTTCGGCACTCCCCAATTTGCTGTACCCTGTTTAGAGCGATTGTTAAACCATCCGGAATTTGACGTGGTGGGTGTAGTTACCCAGCCCGACAAGCGTCGGGGACGTGGTAATAAGGTGACATTCTCACCAGTAAAAGCCCTGGCTCTGGAGTATCAACTACCAGTCTGGCAACCACAACGGGTGAAGAAGGATATCCCCACCCTCACTCAACTCCAACAGGCGATGGCAGATGTTTTTGTGGTTGTTGCCTATGGACAGATCCTCTCCCAAGAAATTTTGGATATGCCGAGGCTCGGTTGTGTGAATGTTCATGGCTCTATTTTGCCTCAATATCGAGGAGCTGCTCCTATCCAGTGGTGTTTGTATCATGGGGAAACAGAAACTGGCATCACTACGATGCTGATGGATGCGGGGATGGATACTGGAGCCATGCTGCTCAAGGCTAATACACCTATTGGATTATTCGATAATGCCCAGCAGTTGGCACAGACCCTCACTGATTTGGGAGCTGATTTGTTAATTGAGACACTTCTGAAGCTGGAGAGCCAGGAAATTCAACCAATTCCTCAAGATGAATCCCAAGCAACTTACGCACCGCTGATTCAAAAGTCCGATTATGTTATAGATTGGTCAAGAGCTGCTATAGATTTACACAATCAAATCAGGGGATTTATCCCAAACTGTGTAACGTCATTTCGGGATAAATCTCTCAAAATTATAGTTACTGCTCCTTTGAGTACAGCTTACTTATCCCAGTTACCCCCAGAGTTAAGTATATCTGAGCCGGAATTCTCCTCTTTTGTTGCTAATCCTGGTCTTCCCGGAGAAATAATCAGCATTATTAAAGGAATTGGTCCAGTTGTACAAACGGGTCAGGGATGGTTGCTCTTACGAGAAGTGCAGCTAGCAGGTAAACCGGTTCAGTCAGCTTGGGATGTGGTTAATGGAATGCGTTTGGCTGTGGGAGAAGTTTTGGGAAATGGTTAAGTAAAGAAGTAATGAGTAATGAGTGATGAGTAATGAGTGATGAGTGATGAGTAGATATAGATTTTTCCCCATCTCCCCATCTCCCCATCTCCCCATCTCCCTTGTCCTCCTTGTCTCCCAAACAACTAGGCTCCCAGGATCATTCACTAATCACAGAAGACATCGCTTGGGCTTCCTGCCAAAGTTTCAAGAGAAAGAACTCAACGGCATGGCTCATCACTGTGACAAAGATGCCTTCTTCAGAGTCAGGATCTGAAGACAGCCAAGTTCCTTGGAGACTGACTTCTACATAATCAGCATCACACAGACACAAAGCGATGGTCTCTTCGAGAACCGCCGAAGGCATCGCTTCTTCTGTCTGCCCTTGCCGCTCTAAAGCTTGCAGCTGCGGTAAATCAACTGGCAGCAAAAAGGAAGCATTACTTGGTTCGATGCAGAGGCTGATTCCGGCTCGCAGTGCCAGCATTACCCGTGCTGTTACCCATTCTTCTAACGGTTGAGCCAACAGCTCCAAGCAAAAGCTATTTTCTGTATAAGTAAGTTTCAGCATAACTTATAGCCTCCCCTCCTGTTATAACTGGTCTACTTGGTGTTCACGCCAGAACTGCTCAGCAAAGGCCACAGTTGGATGCATAGGCGCTTTAGGCTTAGTGTGTAAGAGCATTCCTGCTTCTTTAGGGGTACGATCGCCTTTACGAGAGTTACACAATTCACAAGCTATTACTACATTGTCCCAACTGTGTTTTCCGCCTTTGGAGCGAGGAATTACATGATCAAGGGTCAAATGTTTGGTATGACCACAGTATTGGCAAGTGTGCTTATCTCGTCTCAGGACTTCTCGCCGATTCACCGGTGGAACTTTCCAAATCCGCTCAGTACCGGTGAACGTCAAGCGAATTTGTTCTGGTACTAACAGCACCATACTAGGAGAGCGCACGCTGTAGCCCTTGCTGTTGCCTAAATCCAGTGGCTCGGCTTTCCCTGTAACCAACAAAGTGATCGCTCGCTTAATATTGATTCGACTAATTGGCAGGTAGTTCTTAGAGAACACCACCACTGATTGGCTTAACACTTGAGTCGGACTTGTCACGGTTTTACTCCTCCTACGAAAACCCCCGCTGCTTTTTGGTTAGCAGCGGGGGCATGGAAAACTTTGATGGTTTTCTTGTTTTATATTGGTACAGCTGATTTATGCTTGTACCTCCCGCTGTGTTTAGTTAGTTTTGGTTCGACAATCCTCAAATTTAGAGGGTCACTATTAAAATAATGTCCAATTTCTACGATGAGCTGTTCTCTCGAGCCAAAGCCGCCTCTATACACAAAATCCACCAGCATTGCCGCTGTTCCCCAATTCCAGAGGCAGTGAGCGGCGGTGCTTAAGGTGGATCGAGTTAGATGAAGGCGCATTGAAGGTAAATTAAGTGAGTAAGTGGAATGGAAATTAGCTAGATTATACCAAAAAATGTTGCCCGTACTTTCATCCCCCCATTCTCCTTTTCGAGAGGGCGGGACTTCCCGCAGGGCTAATTAAATACTACACTTGTATTATCAATATGTCCACTATTTTGAGGAAAAAAGTTATGCGAACACTTACTCGCACTTCAACCACTGAGATGGAAGTCACCAGCATTCGCTTGGAACGGGAGTTGAAAGAGAAGCTCAAAGAACTCTCTCGAAATCAGGGATATCAGGCTCTGATTCGAGATGTTCTCTGGAACTATGTGCAACAGAAATCCGGTGATTATCGACCTCAATTTGCCCAACAGGATATCAGAGCCAGCTTTGAAGCCATAGCTCAGCAAGAAGAGCGTTGCGTATTGACAGGTAAGTTTATTCAACCACAGGAGCCGATGCTATTGGGATTGACTAAAACTGGAGACTTGCTGCCCTTGAGTATAGATAGTTTATCAGATTGATGGACAACACAGGTAAACTAACCGGCGCGATCGCTTCAATGTAAATTTTTGGGGTGTCCAATTATGGTGCCCCATTCTTAGGAAAAATGAGATGCGATCGCTTCTCAATATTTAGGGTCTGCTGAATAAGTCTCAAAAAGTCTGGTGGCAAGGGGAGGGAACTCTTAACTGGGAACAGGGGGAAGAAAGTTTTACAACACTTCACCCAACCTACAGCTGTACTTAATTTTCTTATGCGGGCGTTTCTCTAATTTCGTTCACTTCTACGGAACTCCCTATATGCAACCGAAGCAATTTTGGCCGTGACACACTTAAAATGTAGGTTGGGTAGAGCTTTCTTCGTGACCCAACACAACCCGCTCCAACGTTGGGTCTCGTTGCCTCGACCCAACCTACATCTATTCCATCATTTTAGCTGTGTCGCGC
>JAAHGR010000549.1 GCA_010672425.1 Symploca sp. SIO2E6 | reverse complement strand
AGTCTCTCTCAACTGGATTAAGGATGAACCGAGATCTAAATGGTGCTCGTGGGATTTTCCTACGGGCATTGGTTGATACGCCTTGGTTGAGAAAACATCTCAACTTATGTGTTTGTTAGCAAATGTTAGCAAAAAAGTATCGGTACTTGATGACTTAGCTACTAAAAATCCTCATCCTCAAATCCCCAATCTTCTTCTTCTCTCGGTTCAGTTGGTTGCTTGTAAGGCGGTCTAATCAAGCGATAGTTGGCATCGTATATCTCATCAGTCCTGCCAACCCCTGACTCTTTTTGCTCCTGTTCCCGATAGCTGTAGGAGTAAACAGAACCGATTTTGGAGCTAGTTTTTGGCTCTTGCGGGACTTCGTAGTTAGTGCGAACATTCACCTGTTTGGCTTCGGTGAAGTCCCGCTCAAAATCTGGCTGGCTGGATTTAGTCGTGGCTGCCTCTTCCTCCCAGTCCCAATCTTGATCCATCTTCGTATCCCAATCAGAGGTAGCGCTATTGGAACTAGTAGATCCTTTTGGAGGTGGTGGGGTGTCAGGAATTTCGTATTCGTACTCAGAAGTATCAGCTTGGGGAGCCTCACGACGAACAGAACGGTTTTGGGGTGGCATTTCCCGAAATTCTCTCAGATTCTGGGAGTCACTTCCCGACACCTGATTGAGGAGTTGCAAGCAAAAACTGGTAATGGCTCCAGCCGCGATCGCATTGCCAATCCAAACGATTAGGGGCAATGTAGCGATCTCCCTATTCAAAAATACCAAAGTTATGGGTTCCGAGGGCCAATTTGAAGAAGCAAACAAGATGAGTCCACCCAAGATTACCACTAGTAACCAAATCCGATTTACAGGCATGAAAACTAACTTCCTCCCATGCAGACTTTTTCCCCTACACTACAAATTTACACAAATGGGATACTCTCTTGCTAAGAACCAACATAAAACCGCCAAACCTTGATAGTTTTATCCTGAGCACCACTGGCAAGGGTGGCACCAGCAGGACTGATAGCGACAGCAGTTACACCAGCTGTATGCTTAGAAAGAGTATGCAGCAGTTGACCACTACCGGGATGCCAAATTTTGATAGTTTGGTCGGCACTACCACTGATGAGAGTATTACCTTGAGCATTGATGGCAATAGCATTGACTGCTGCGGAATGCCCATTAATAGTATTTAACAAGTTGCCATTACTCACATTCCAGATTTTAATCGTCTGGTCAGCACTACCACTAATTATAATTCGACTGCTAGGGCTAAAGGTGAGTGTATTAACTGTATCTGTATGTCCTAGAAGAGTCGCCTTTACCTTACCACTACTCAAATCCCAGATGTTGATCTGGTGATCAGCACCACCACTAGCGAGAATTTGTCCAGTTAGACTGATAGCCAAAGCCTGAACTGCATTAGTATGTCCTTTGAGGGTTGCTCTGACTGAAGCACTTTCCCAATCCCAAACCTTAATCGTTTTATCAGCACTACCACTAACCAGGGTTTTTCCATCCTGACTAATCACCACCGACTTAATCCAACCAGAATGTTCCGTAAGGGCATGAATCAACTTTCCTGTAGCTAGATGCCAAATCTTAATTGTGTGATCCCAACTACCACTAGCCAGGAAGCATCCATCTGGACTCAGGGCCACTGTATCGATTAAACTTAAATGTCCAGAGAAGGTGCAGCGCCAGGTAACTTTCTCTGGGGCGCCGGTAAGGTTCCACAATTTAATAGTTTTGTCAGCACTACCACTCACTAAGGTTTTACCATCTGGAGTAAACACAAGGGAATTGATGGAACTCAAGTGATTTGTAATAGTGCTGATGCAACGCCAAGCGGGGATAATTGAGTTGGGGGTAATTTTGCCTACAGGGGGACTCGGCTGAGCAAAGGTTGCGAGATTCCCTGCCGGGTCTAGATCTTGAAGGATTTCCATTGCCGATTGGTAGCGCTGCTTAACAGCACTTGCCAACATTTTGTTTAAGATGTGGCATAGTTCATCACTCACTGGCTGAGTTAGGTAATCTTGCCAAACCCAAACTCCTTCGAGGTTATTAAATAAGTCAAAGGGGTGAAAGTAGGTGAGTAAGTGAATACAGGTAACACCTAAACTGTACAAATCACTACTGGGAATAGCTTTACCCATCAGTTGCTCTTGAGCAGCATAGGCAGCAGAACCAACTACTGTACCGGTTTTGGCTAGAGCAGTTTTGGAAGTGAATTTTGCTGTAGAGAAATCCACAAGCACGAGTTGCTCCAAACCGGGTTTCTTGGGAGAAAATGCGGATCTTTCCTCGTTATCCTCACTACTCCAGAAACCGGGTTTCTTGGGAGAAAATGCCGATATTCCCTCGTTATCCTCACTAGAAACCCAGTTTCTAAGAGAAACACGGCAGATAATATTGTAAGGATTGATATCCCGATGAATTACCTTGCGACTATGAACAAAGTGCAACACTGGTAGCAGCTGAGTGAGAACTTGCCGAATCTGGGTTTCACTAAAAGTGCCCTTCGCTTCCAATTGCTCTGCTAAGCTTTGCCCTTCGACATAAGTTTGTACTACAGTAGGGATAGCCGATAGCCCGACCTGGCTATTAGGTTCAAAATAGGCCAAAAATTGAGGAATTTGGGGATGTTGTCCCAATTCTTGCAATCGCACTGCTTCTTGACGGAATGACTCGGTGGCTTGTTGGGTATTGTGAGCACCCTGATTGTGGAGAGGAAATTGTTTGATAACACACCAAGGCTTATTTGCCTGTTGTTCATCTACAGCCAAAAAAGTATGACCAATACCACCTTGACTCATCAATCTTAGAGCACGATAGCGATCGCCTAAAAGCAACCTCGAACCACAAGTTGAACAAAACTTAGCATTATTGGGGTTCTGGGGTTTTGAGCAACTAGGGTTGAGGCAATAACTCATGTTATGAATTTAAATGGTGAATTAGTACTGACACGGGGACGCGGGGACGCGGGGACGCGGGGATCACAAGATTAGGACTAAGTGGTTTAAAGGCATCGCGAGCTTATAGTACCAGTTGACTCCATACTAGCGTTCAGAGTAAGGTAAGCCGGTACATTGTTGTACTAACTTATATTTTCAGCCGTCTCAATAATCCTAAGGAAAAACTATGACCCGCGCCATCATGGAAACAGACAAGGGCACTATCAACCTAGAATTGTTTGATCAGGATGCACCTAACACTGTGAAAAATTTCGTTGATCTCAGTGAAAAAGGTTTTTACGACGGACTGAAATTTCACCGAGTAATCCCTAACTTTATGATTCAAGGTGGCTGTCCGTTAGGGACTGGTACTGGCGGCCCCGGCTACAAAATCAAATGTGAAATTAATTCTAACAAACATTTGGCAGGCACTTTATCTATGGCTCATGCGGGACGTGATACAGGAGGCAGTCAATTTTTTATTTGTCACTCTCCCCAATCTCATTTAGATGGAGTCCACACTACTTTTGGCAAGACTGAGGATATGAATGTAGTCAATGCCATCCGCCAAGGGGATAAGATTCTTTCTGTCAAGATCGAGCATTAAGTTGGAGATGGGAGGATGGGGGGATGTGGGGATGGGGATGGGGAAGACAAGGAAGACAAGGAAGATATTTAAACTCACCAATTCCCAATTCCCAATTCCCAATTCCCAATTTAGCTATCAGGAAAAACTGAGGAAAAATGAGTAAAAACTATACAAGTCTTCGCTTGTTCGAGCAATTTAAAGATGCTGGTGTCATCTCGAAAGATGTGTGCAATAATTTATGTGACAAGATTGGAGGACTACTGCAACAAATAGAGCCCAGAACTGTAGAGGACTGGTCAACTATCCGCGACAAATGGGACTTCGCCCATGTGCCGGAAGCAGAAAGAGTTATTCCCATGAACGCTGCCAACCTCTGTCCAGCTCCAACGGAAGTTGTCGAAGCAATCAATACCTTTCGTACCGAATATAACCAGAATGTTTCCCAACAGGAACGCACAGGAGCAGGGGCACTTGCCATTCAAGAAGCACGCCATGCTATTGCTGAAGAACTTGGACTAGCAGCTCCAGTAGACGTGGAAGCCCCAATCCCTGACGTTGTTGATTTAGCGATTGTGCGCAATGCTAGCGAGGCAAACAATGCCCTCAATGCTGGATACTCCCAATGGAATCCGGATGGTCAAGACAATATTGTTATTTGGGATCAGAATCATCCAACCAATTACAATGCATGGTGGTTACGTGGTGGCAGAACTGCTAGCGAAGGAGGTGGTCTCTTCGAGATTCGAGTAGTTACACTGCCGACAGAGCCATCCTCAGAAGATATAGAGGAAGCTTTTGCTAATGAAATGAATGATAGGACTAAATTTTTGACGTTTACAGAGACATCTAACGTCTCCGGAATCCGCATTCCCCGAAGTGTGATCTCAAACCTGTTTAACACAGCAATCGGCTACGGTTGTCATTTACACGTTGATGGCGCACAAACTTGGGGAGCACAACAGGTTAACCTCAGCTCAGAAGCAGGTGCTGCAGATACTTTCCTCAAGTGCCATAGTTTTAGTGCAAGTTCCCACAAGTGGTTCTGTGGTCCTAAGGAGACAGGGATACTATACATGCAGGCAAGCAAGGTTGTTAATTTTAACCCTAGCATTTTTGCCTATGACTACAAAATCACTATTCCAGAATGGGATGATTTGCCTGCTAGTGCGCGTCGATTCGAGCTACTAGGACAACGGGATGATGTTAATATCGTGGCCATGCTCATTGAGCAAGATTTTTTCACAGGGATCGGACAAGATGTTATTGAGGCAAGGATAAGGGAGTTGGCTACTCGTCTTAAACAAAAACTCAACAATTACGACTGGGATCTAACTACACCCATTGATAATAATTTAAGCCATGGTGTAGTTATAAGCAAAGTTCCTGATAAACCAGGTCAACCCTCTCTTTACGACTACCTTTACGATGAACATCGCATTGCCACATCATCTTCAGGCGGAATTCGTATTTGTCCACATATCTACAATTTAGAAGAAGACATAGACAATCTTGTGAGTGCCATGAATCAATGGCGTGGTTAGTTTTTGGAGGTATTCGCGTTTGCGTTTTTAGGGTAATGACTCGACAGATGAGGCGTTTTTACTTAAATAATCTATTATGATCTACTAGAAGGCGTTGTCAGACTTTGCTAAAAAGATCGCAAGCCAAAAAAAAGTTAACAATCATCATGTAGAGTGAGTTGTGAGTGTATTACACGTTGGTGGCGGAGCTGCGACACAGTCGGGTATTAGTTATCAAAATCGTGTGGCTGCTTGGATTGTTACGAGTATTTTAGCAGAGGCAGAGGCATCCCCTCCGTGGAAGCTTCCAGCTAATGTGACGCTTAAATTTCTCCGTTGTGAAACTGAACAGCCAGTTGATGATCTTCTTGTAGGAA
>JAAHGR010000548.1 GCA_010672425.1 Symploca sp. SIO2E6 | reverse complement strand
TCTTTAGTGATGATCGCAGTAATGTTGCGGAGAAATAGATGGTTTCCAAGAACGAAAATTCGATAGTGAGCAATGAGTCTTCTGAATTAGCTAATTCGACAGTAGAGGATACTGAGCCAGAAAAGTCAACGGTTGGCCAACAACAGCAACAACCAACATCTGGTGGCTCTAGCTTCTGGCAGCAAACACGGGATAATCTACAAATTATTGCGATCGCTCTTGCTTTGGCCTTGTTGATTAGGACATTTGTGGCGGAACCTCGCTACATTCCCTCGGATTCCATGTTCCCAACTTTAAAGGTAGGCGATCGCGTAGTTGTCGAAAAAATCTCCTACCTGTTTCGACCCCCTGCTAGGGGTGAAATTATTGTTTTCAATCCACCCCTACAACTACAAGTTAGAGGCTATGACCCAGATCAAGCTTTTATTAAGCGGGTAATTGGCACATCGGGTAAAACCATTGCGATTCAACAGGGCAAAGTTTATCTGAATGACACTCCTTTAGCCGAAGACTACATTGCCGAACCACCAGCATACCAGATGAGGCCGGTACAAGTGCCCAATGAGCAGTTGTTTGTTATGGGAGATAACCGCAACAATAGTAATGATTCCCACGTTTGGGGTTTTTTACCCAAACAGAATGTCATTGGTCGTGCTTGCTTCCGCTTTTGGCCTCTTGATCGGATTGGGGTTTTTTAGTAATGAGTAATGAGTAATGAGTAATGAGTAATGAGTTAAGAGTTCATACCAAATTTGGTTGAGAAAAAACGTGTTACTTTGCCCCCTAAATCCCCCAATTCTGGGGGACTTTTAATTATTTTTACTCTTTCGTGGTTCTTAAACCTAACACCTAACACCTAACACCTGATACCTATAAAATATCTTTGCGCTTTTGCGCTACTACAATTAAACTAAACATACCTGCAATCAAGGAGCACAGGATGCTCCAATGGCGGGTGACATTGACGTTAAAGGTTGCGCCATAGTCCTTGTGGAAACTGCTGATAATGGCTTCGGCTTTGCCGATCGCTCCCTCGTATTTCTCTTTCCAATTGGTATACTTCTGTTGCCACTGGTCTATATTTTGAAAATATTCATCTATCTTTTTCTGATAAGCAGCAATCTCATTCTGATAGTTTTGCTGAGCTAAGGGTGATGGGGTTGCAGACAACTGTGGCGGCTTCCCTGGAGCATTGGGTATTATTGGCTCTGGCTCATCTACAGCAGGTTCATAGGCTTCCTTAATGCCGGGAAATTTGCAAGTTTTGAAGATGCTTACTCCATAACAGGCACATTGCTCCTTTTCCCCATCACTTAGCTGTTCCCGTTGCTCTTCGGGTAAATTCCAGCAGGAGTCGGAGGCAACATCTTTACCTAAGCCGGTAATCGTTACTAGAGTTTCAAAAGACCATTTAGTTAAGGAGATCTGGTTAATTAGTTGTCCCGGTGGCCCAAAGGTATCTACTGGTAACACCCCACCACCAAAAATAATTTGGGGTACGAGGAAGATAATGGCAATTAAAGGAGCAACATTCTGATTGGGTGAGATGGCTGAACCTAGTAAACCCATGACCATGCCAGCAATGGTAGCTAGCACTAACGTAATATACATGCCAACTACAATCTCTACAGAAACGGGAATGTCTACCGCCAGAAACTTGAAAGCGAGGAAAATAGCTGCCTGATACAAGGCTAGTAGAACACTCACCCAGACCTTGGAGAGGATATAAGGAATAATCTTCAGACCAATGATCCGCTCTCTTCGATAAATATCCAACTCCTTGACAATTTCCCGCATTGTAGCAATACTACCAACCATGACTGCAATCAGACCAGTGGTAAAGAGCATGGTAATTGCTAGTTTGGCATCACCGGTTTGGACATCGAAGAGGTTTTGGTTCCAGGCGAAGAAATCCAGCAGTCCCAGGATCGGAGCAACTGCTAACATGAGAATTAAGCTAGCGCGATCGCGAATCAGAATGGCCAGGTTGCGCTGGGAGAGGATCAGGAATTGTCGCCAGCTGGAAATACGCTTGACTACGGCTCCCGGCAACTGGGTTCGAGGACGCTTTTTTGGTTGTTGCTTAGTAGGTAGTACCAAGGATTGCTGACGCTGGACAACATATTGCTGATATTGTGGCGATTCCAAGTAACGTTGTTGCCACTCTTCCGGGGAGAGTTCGTTTTCCAGTTTGCGGTAAATTTCATTAAACCTCTGGACTCCAAAATATTGGGGAGCCTCTTGTGGTGGTCCAAAGTAAGCTAGATTACCACCCTTGGCCATGAAGACCACTAAATTACACAGCATCACATTTTCCGTGGCATGGGTAATTAGTAAAATAGTCCGACCTTGATCTGCCAGCTGCCGCAACAGCTGCATCAACTCAGCCTCAGTACCAGGATCTAACCCAGAAGTGGCTTCATCCAGGAAAAAGAGACTAGGTTTAGTCAGTAATTCTACCCCAATCGAGACTCGCTTGAGTTGTCCGCCACTGAGAGTTTTTACCGGAACCTGGCGGCGGTGGCTCAATCCCAAGTCTTCTAGTACCTCGTCCACCCGCTTGCGTCGTTCTGCTTTAGTCGTATCTGCTGGCATCCGCAGTTGTGCTGCATAGTTGAGGGCTTGCTCAACCGTCAACTCTAGATGTACAATATCCTTTTGGGGAACATAACCGATTTCCGTGCGATAAGCATTGAAATGTCTGTAGAGGTCATGGCCATTAACCAGTACCGTACCACTAGTAGCAGGACGAAAACCATTCAAAGCATCCAGTAAAGTAGACTTGCCACCACCACTCACCCCCGCGATCGCGACAAATTCCCTGGGTTCGATCGACAAGGAGATATCATTGAGTAGGTTAACCCCCTCACAAACCATTTTCTTTAAATTCATGGCATCCAGCCGCAGGTTACCGGCTTGGTTATTGCCAATTAGGGTTTCATTAATCTTGAGTAAGATATCATAAGGTCCAATACTGATCGTGTCACCGACCCTGAGTATTTTTTTCGCCACCACTTGCTTACCATTGACGAAAGTACCATTAGTCGAGTTGAGATTGAAGAGGACAAAAGAGCCGTTTTGCCGCTTGATTTGGGCATGAAAACGGGACACGGTAGGATAATCGATTACCATATCATTCAAAGAGTCCCGTCCAATGGTCAAAACCTGGCAATTTCGTAAGTCCAACTCCTGTGATTGCTGGTTTTCCTCTAATTGAGGTGCGTTGGGGGAAACAAGTTGAGTGACGCTGTGGTTCCCACCTTGATATCGTTTAGTTGGTTGAGCGGTAGACTGTCTGTGGAATCGCAATTCAAAGCTGCCAATGCGGATCAAATCACTCTCGGCCAAAGGTTGAGGGGTATGAGGTGAGAGTTTTGTACCATTGATCGATGTGCCATCAGAACTCCTCAAATCAGTCAACACATAGCAGTTCTTTTCCCTGGTAATTTGAGCATGGTGACGGGAAACACTCAGATCATCGTTTAAAACTAGGGAGTTGTCTAGCGCACGACCAATAGTAACCAAATCATGAGTAAGTAGGAACTCCTGACGAGAAATGTTATGCTGAAAAATTTTTAGTTGAGCAATAGATCCCTGCATAGTGGGTGGCTGATAGCATCATCAATATTCTCCTGAGTCTAACCTTCATCTCCCCCCTATTCCCATCCGGAAATCTATTTTGGGGAATGGGGAATTGGGAATGGAGAATGGAGAATGGGGAATTGGGAATGGGGAATTGGGAATGGAGAATTGGGAATGGAGAATGGAGAATGGAGAATGGAGAATGGAGAATGGAGAATTGGGAATTGGGAATGGAGAATTGGGAATTGGGAATGGAGAATTGGGAATTGGGAATGGAGAATTGGGAATTGGGAATGGAGAATGGAGAATGGAGAATTGGGAATATCGATCTACAACCTAACACCTAACACCTAACACCTAACACTTGACACCTAACCCCATACCCGACGCAAATTTAACCGAAAACCTGGTAACACTTCCTCCCCGGATAATTCAACTGGATTGGACAACACCTCTACTTCTGACCCTAACCGATAAACTTCCACTTTCCTATGTTGCGGATCGATTAACCAGCCTAAAACAGCACCATTGTCAAGATACTCCTGCATTTTTTCTTGCAGAGACTTCAGGGTATCAGAAGCTGATCGCAACTCTACGACAAAATCGGGACAAATATGAGCAAAGGTTCCCTTTTGTTCAGGAGTCAGTGCCTCCCAACGTTTTTGACTAACCCAAGAAGCATCGGGAGAAAGAGTTGCACCATTGGGTAAAATAAATCCTGTAGATGAGTCAAAAACCTGACCCAAGTTTTCATTTTCTTCATCCCAGCGATCGAGTTGTCCGGAAATCCTGCTATTCCGTTTCCCTGTTTCCCAACCTGTTGGTGGATTCACTATTAATTCTCCTCCTGCACCTTTTTCCAACCGTAACTCTCGATTGCTGGCCGCTAAAGCAGCAAACTGTTCTGGGGTAACATAAAGTTTAAGGCTTTTAGGTAACCCAAGTAATAGTGTTTCGGTTTCTCGTTGAGTCGGTGTTTGTACCATTTTGCCGTTGCTAACCCTCCGACAGTTGAAAACATCCCTCAGTACCGTGACACACCTAAATGTAGGTTGGGTGTAACGAAGTGAAACCCAACGCAGCACATGAGGAGTGTTGGGTTACGCTACCGCTACACCCAACCTACTTATTCCACTATTTTAGCTGTGCCGAGCCACTAGTGGCATGACACACTTAAAATGAGGGAATAGATTTTGGCTCAAACCCTTATTTGACAAGGAAGCCGTCGATTTCCTATTCCACCATTTTAGCTGTGTCGCGCCACTAGTGGCGTGACACAGTTAAAATGAGGGAATAGATTTTGGCTCAAACCCTTATTTGACAAGGAAGCCGTCGATTTCCTATTACACTATTTTAGGTGTGTCACGCCACTAGTGGCGTGACACAGTTAAAATGAGGGAATAGATTTTGGCTCAAACCCTTATTTGACAAGGAAACTGAAGAACGACTAGAAAGGAAGTTAAGTAACCGTTGCGATTCAATGAAACGGACATCGATATTACTTTTTAACTCTTTTAGCCACTCAGGTTCATCTCTGGGAAAATTATCAATTGCTGGAGGCAAGAAATGGTCAAAATGTTCTAGTACATCATCTAAAGAAAGTATTTCTCCAGTGGTAAAATTGTGCCAATATTTAAAATTGATTCTGTTAATTTCAGGTATTAAATATTCTAGACCTGCAATAGAAAAATTAACATTAAAATTAAGTGTTTTTTGATTCGGAGTCAATGAAATAATTTCTAGGTTTATTTTTTCGGAATTAGAGTTGGTATTGTTTTTTGGCTCTGGATTGTTATGGTTGTTTACAATATCAACACTACTACAATTATCAAACTCAACTTTAAACT
>JAAHGR010000547.1 GCA_010672425.1 Symploca sp. SIO2E6 | reverse complement strand
TGACCATTGACGTTGTTAACTGCCTGCTGCATAGCATTGGGCTTAGCGGTGCGAGACTTCCGAGTGGTGCGCTTCTTTGATGCTGGTTTGGAACCTTTCTTTCCCTGGCTCTTGGTCATGGCTGATGGCTTGGCTTGTTGAATCAGCTCGGTTGCTAACGTTTGGCAATCATCTTCATTCAGGTTATCGGGGTCTAACCCATAGTCACGGATGATTTGAGCCAGCTGCTCATCATCAATCTCAACCTTATTCGCTTTTAAGATTGCTTGGAGTTGTTGCATTACCCCACTCTCCTCATTTTGTTGTTGGGAAATTTGAATTTAGTCTGCTCAATAATCTTGGTGATCCACTTTTTGAGGTCGGTATCTGAGTATTGAGCCTTTTTGTGAAACGGACACCCTATCTCATGCCCCCAGCGGTAAATAGTCGCTAGCGATGGCTGAGGCTCTAATCGCTGCAAAACTTCTAACAAATCCTCCCCAGAACATTGGAACTGGGGCATATTATCCAAAATGCTCAGATATAGAGAAACATTGCTTCGAGTAACCGAGCGATTTGGATTAAGTCGCCTTAACCTCCCATAAGCATTAACGACTGGCAAAAGTACTTCATCATCCTCGTCATTAATCTTTAAACGACTCTTTACCCGTTGCCAGGTTCTGTCACTAACCTGACGACCATAAGCATATTGATAAACTGCCCTCAGTGCTGAAACTTTCTGTGCCATGATTTTGGTCATTTAATCCCATTAACTACAAGCCTAGGGAGTGTCTGTCGGAATGCTCCCTGGATGGGGTTACTTTTGATACTCAACAAAGCAGACAGGTCAACTAATGAAAGTTTGTCCGCTTTTAGCTACCAGTTTCCAAGGGCTTGACACAACGAGCGCATTTTTCGTGCAATATTTATCATTTTTTTCGCCACAAACAGGCAGAAAAAACATTTGTCTGAGTTGACAAATCTTTCACTATGCGAAGTTCCATGATTTCGTGAGACCAAAAATACACTCATGCTCACTTTTACGCGATTCATATTAGGGGTTGCCTTAAAAGAATTTGGTGAGCGACCGCGAGTCGTGTTTTTTGTGCCTCAGTTGGTCGTCTCCGATTTTTCGTTCGCATAAACCAACGCTTGACCGCAGACTTCGATATTCCACAGATTTTGGCTAGCTCTTTGTACCCACAATCCCAATGTGCTAGAAACTCCTCTGGTTCCATCTGCATTCGCTCAAAACCAGAACTCAAGGCTTCCCAGCCGATTACTCCAATATGTCTCGGTTTACCAAATGAGTTTTTACAGCTCCGGCGTTGCATAATTTGTGATTCCATGAAAAATAGCCTCCAGCAGTGTGAACTTGATAGGCTCGGTCACTTCCTAAACACCTCCTCCAAACGCTGTCGGACTGCGAGTCTTTCTTGAGCTTCAGAGATAAATCCCAGAACGCGGTTAATCAACTTCTTTTCTTCCTGGCTACTCACCTCCTCTCCCAGGAAACTCATAACCGCTTCCTTAATTAGCTGCGCCCCCACTTGCTTCTTCAGTTCAGTAGGTGGGAGGCGACTAACTCCATTGGATTGGTGGAAGAGGGGAGTAACGCTATTAACGAACTCAGCTTGGTAGTACTCCACTTCCTCCCCCAGGCTGTTCGCCATATCTTGAGCAAGGGGTCTGGGGTCGGTGGTTGAGATGATATCGACCACAAACCCAGCGTTTGTAATAAAGATGTAATCCATTGCGATAAAAATTAAGTTGGGAACTTAGGTAACTGATTAGCTGGCTACCTGAGAATCTGAATTCTCAGAATGCCACTTCGCGTACAGGATGCTTGAGTATCTCCTGCATAATCTTCTGGTAGTCCTTGGCTAAGACGGAGCTACCGCGCTGGTAACCAAACGGAGTTAGGACGGCGCTGGTCTGAATGCCGCGCTCAGTACACATGGACACCAGCGTGGCAAACTGGTTCTTATCGATAGTTGTCTTTCTGGGCAAAGGTGCTGGCGACTGTGGTTGTGTAGGGGAGACTCCCAACTTCTGGTTGATGGCTTGTATCAAATCAAGCCACGGTGCGTTGGGATTCCACTCGGCTTTGACACGCTCACCGGTTGTGGCATTGTAGAGTCTGGCAAACACCACATCATCCCCAGGCGCGACTGCCAGAGTTAGGGGACTGCTAAAATCTGAAACCACCGAGAGTGCTAGTAATAGAGTTTTAGTGAAATTAGTTTCAATGCCAGAGCGGATGATGTAGATGCGATCGCATCTCACTACCACATCTAATTTGTTAGCATCCTTCCCTTTGTGCTGTTTGGCTGTAACTCTGAGTTCTTTTAGGTATCCCGTCAGTCCTCTCTGAAAAACTGGTTTTCTTTGCTGAGATTCCAAATCATACTGATACCACAAATATTGTTGTCCTTGGAGTTCGCCAGCTCCAACGTAAAGGTAAATCGGTTCCGGTGGGTCACAGAGTCCGAGTTGAATGTTGGTTTGAATGTTCATTCTTCGTAATCAGGAAGTGCGGCTATGAGTGTTAAGGTGGGTCGCCAACCCACCCCATGCTCTTTCCTAGGAAGCAGCCGCTTGCATTTCTTCGTACCGTGCCTGCCACTGCTCAGGGGGTACATTGTTCTGTTTGAAGAATGCGATCGCAGCGGTTTTATCTAGAGTCTGCTGTCTCAGTTTTTCGCTAGGCTTCTGGTTCCAGGAAAGCTGGCTAGTTCCACGTTCGTTAATCCCTGGCATTGGTCGCTTCCCATCCAGAATCTCCTGCACCCTCTGGTTGCTCTGTGCTAGGAACTCAGCTGTTTCGGCTGCTACGGGGTCAATGCTGGCTTTGAGTTCAACTGGCGAGACTTCTTTACAATCAGAGTGGCTAAACCATTGCGCTCCCACACCCGGTATCTCTATGGTGTAACCAGCTTTTCCCTCTGCTTTAACTGGGTAAATAGACCCACAATATTTACCCATTTTCGTTATCTCGATGTACTTTTGAGGAACATCGGTTAGTTGAGCATTGAGTTTTGTAATCTGCTCCATGCTCATGCCCCAGATTTTTAGTTCCCACTTACAGCCAGTGCGTGTGGGTTTCTTTTTCTCCTCCTTTCGTTTCTCAAACTCCAGATTGAGTACTTTCAGCTGGGGAATCGTTTTCCGGCAGGAGTTCCAGTCGGGGAATCCGGCGTAAGTGACTTGAATCTCCCCATCATACTTGCGTTGATAGGAAACTCTCTCACTCAGCTGAACCAGATCCATATAAAGCTTTTTAGCCTCAGCAGTCTTAGTCACCGGGGCATCTGAGAGGGGACAGCACAGTGGAGTGGCTATCTCCCAACTGCTACCATCTGGGTTAGTTAGTTCCCAGTCAAAGTCCCAAGGTTCTGCCAACCAGCAGCTTTGTCCATTTAATGGGGCATCTTCTAATAAGCAGGCTAATTCAGTGGATTGTCCCGTCAGTTCCTCATCTTCATTTAGCACCTCCTTTTCATCAAACAATTCTTCTACGGCTGCTTTGAGCGATGCCAAAGCATCCGGTTCTCCATCTTTGAACTGGGCTACTGTATCTTTGAGTGCATCCAAAGCTCCAGTGGCTATGAATTCTAGCTCCTGTAAGCGCTGCTTTTTAGCCGCAGCCTCTGCGATTTGGGCTTGAAGCTGCTCAATTAGTTGCTCTTGTTTTTGTAGTTGATTTGTGAATATCATTGTCATGGGTAAAAAAAAAGCCAGCGCTTTGATTTACCGTCGTGGGCGCTGGCTTTACCTTTCAATTATGGGTTCTTCTACATTGAGGTGTTGACACGCCGGTCAAATTTTGTAAGTTGCACCTCCGGTGGGGTGCTGGTTGTGACGCAAGTTGTCAATTAGAAACTGGCACAAAGCCAACTGCTCGTCCCAAATCAATGAGTCGAGCACTTGAATCAGCGGGATACCATAGTCATGCAGGCTCAAAAAGATGCCCACTTCGTTACAAGCTTGCTGCAAGCTGTAGTTGCCCCACGATTCCTCGAATTCTGGGTCGCTATTATGATTACCCACGGTCGCGATCATCATAACGATTTCAAACTTATGATGCTTGGGCAAACCTTGAAGGTGATTCCCGAAATGAGCTGTTAGCTGTCGGGGAACGGAACCATCGAGGTAACTGAGTAATGGTTTTGCTTTTGAGTTTTTCAGATAATCTGTCATGATGGATATGTTCCAGCCCTAATAGAACTGGGGTTGGTTTGTTTTGAAAAGTCAGCACTCAAACTTTGGTCAGAGCGAGTGCTGGCTTTTTGACTTAATAAAATTTAACAACAGTTTTTTCTCGTGCTGAGGAGTACTTCTCGCCTCCGTTAGTACCTTCCGTCCGGCTCCCAGGCTTCAGCTCGTGAGCTTCTTAGGGTTTCGCCTTTACCGCTACTGTTCCGGTTGGCTGTGGGTTGTCGTGTTGGTGTTCGTGATTGTGTTTGGTTTTGGAAGCTTTGGGTAGGTAGTTGGTCTTGCGGGTTTCGCCGCGCCCTCTGCTTTCCATATTTTTAATCTACACGACAAGTAGATACGTGTCAAGTAGATTTATCCAATTTTAGGGTAGATAAATTGGTTTTTTAACTATACAATAGTCTCAAGTAGATAAATCAACATGAAGTGAGTAATAAACTAATGGAGGTAAGTGTATGGTCAGAAATGTGATTCGTTGGAAACTGAACGAGATGATGGCGCGAAGGCGTATCCGAAACAAGGATTTAGCTGTTGCTCTTGGAATCAGTGAAAATTCTGTATACAGACTCAGAAGGACAGACGAAATGCCTCGCTTGTCTCCTGAGCGGTTAAATGGCATCTGTACTGCTCTTGACTGCCAACCAGGTGATTTACTGGTCTGGGAGCCGGACGATCTACAAGAGGATACCCAAGGCAACACGCCAAGCTCTTGTCAACCTATCAATGATTTGCTGCAAATTACTCCTAAAAGCTCTAGCAGCACCAAGTCTGAGATAGAAGTAGCAGCATAGGAGACAACAAATGACCCAAACACCTCAAACCGACACACCGCCTGAACCCGACCGCATCGACTTGCTAATAGAGCAGGTTGGCAGGCTCACCGAAGGTTTGACGGAATTCCGGCTTTCAATGACCGAAAGCATAACTGAATTTCGAGCCGCTATGGAGCAAAGTATGAATGAGTTTCGAGCTGACATGGCTGAAATCAAGCTAACCACTCGACAACAAGCTGAGACAGCTGCCAGCCAAGCTGAGACTACAGCAAAGCTTGTGGCTATTGTGGAAAGACTGCTGGCTGAGAAGGGAACGGGGAATGAATGAGTGAATGGTCACCAGTAGAGGAATCTAGAGACTGGCAGTGTGTAGCTGAACGCTGGCGTTGTCAAAAGCTAGCTCAAAAGCGTAAACAGGCTTTGGTCGATATCAAGCCAACCGGAGACAGCGTACTCAAGTGGGCGTGTATTTTCA
>JAAHGR010000546.1 GCA_010672425.1 Symploca sp. SIO2E6 | reverse complement strand
GCTAAATCAATTAAAGATTGTGGTAGTTTTTTATTCTCTAAAACTAAATAACTCTTCTTATAATCAAAATAAAAATCCCCAAACTCATCAGAGTCTGGGGTGATTATCAGGGTGCATCTACCACTTCTTTCTTCTCTCATCAAACCAGAACATCCGGATGGTTTTATGATAAATTACTCAAAGATTGTGGTAGTTTTTTATTCTCTAAAACTAAAGCACTCTTCTTATAATCAAAATAAAAATCCCCAAACTCATCAGAGTCCGGGGTGATTATCAGGGTGCATCTACCACTTCTTTCTTCTCTCATAAGACTTGAGTATCCGGATAGTTTACTGCTAAATCAATTAAAGATTGTGGTAGTTTTTTATTCTCTAAAACTAAATAACTCTTCTTATAATCAAAATAAAAATCCCCAAACTCATCAGAGTCTGGGGTGATTATCAGGGTGCATCTACCACTTCCTTCTTCTCTCATAAATCTGACTATCCGGATAAATTACTCCTGAATTAGACAAAAAATAGATAAATTAATTCTGAATTAAGCTAAAAATCTGGTATAGTTTCCCTTCTACAAGATTAAATCACCAGCTACATGGCTGATAGTTATATCAAGCTAAAACCCGCAAAAATTCTAGGGGGAGCCCATCGGTATCAGCAATAAAAGCAACTTCGTAGACACAATCACCAATGATCTGTTGTGTTGGTCCCAGCAGAACCTTCAGCGGCTGAAATTGATCGGGGTTGCGACTGGAAGCCTCATTAAATTTATGTTGTAGGGACTCAAGCCAGGTTGGAAGATCAGTAGAAGTCTTGGTTAAGTCAAAAGACAAATGGTAGTATCCGACATAATGTTCATCACCAAAGGCATCAGGAGCAGGTTTTGGTTCGGGAATTTGAATAAGTTCAATGCGTCCACCGAGTCCCTCCATCCAACAGGCTAGGGTCATCCCAGTGGTAAAGCGTTCAGAAACAGTAAATCCCAATAGTTCGTAGAAAGCGATCGCACGGTGAATATCTGCTGTACGAATTGAAGCATGATGCATTGATCTACTATACGTTGTTATTAGTGAAATTGTTTCATCGGGACTGCTTTGAGAGCACTAGTGCAGCTTGGCGAAAATAGCCCGCCAGTTAAAAAAGGATGGAAAAGCCGTTATAAGTTTCTGCCTCCTGCCTCCTGCCTCCTGCCTCCTGCCTTCTGCCTTCTGCCTTCTGCCTTCTGCCTCCTGTCTCCTAACTACTCAAATAAACGGAAATAGGGATAGCGTACAGGAACACCTGGTTCTTTTTCTAAATCGAAATTGATCACTTTCCAGCAGCTGTCCTCTTCTGGTTCAGGACTAAATTCTACCGGTAAACCATAAAGCCTAGGTTTTGTAGGCTCTGAGTCACCGCGCCAGGGAGTGCTACGCTCTAAATAGGAACTCACCAAATCCCGATAACGACTGGCAATAATCACCCGCGTTGCTCGGTAACCTTGAGTATAGAGTTTATCTAGGGCTTCGTGAATCTCAAAACGAATGCCATCAGGATGGGTGTGCTGGCGATACCATTTATCTTGCCACTGACGCCAGTGACGCCCTGATTGTAAGTGAATCAATTCACCCGTCTTGGGGTTGGCCTCAAAGGCACCATGGCGAGGACACAGATAAGTATCTGTTAGTGTCAATGCCTGAATTACCTGGCGGCAGTGAGGACACTGAATTTCCGAACCAAATATAGGATATTGTGAACCTGAGTTAATCATCAACTTTCTTCCAACAGAAATACCCGTCAAGCCTACGGCTATGATGGTGGGAGGAATGGCACTTAGGGTGTAGCCGCACCAACGAATAACTTATTTGATCGCTTAAGCAGTTTGATCTTGTTGGGAGAGAACTGCCCAAACCTTGTCCAGTTGACATCATAAATTGATTAAAGGTGGCTTACTTATCGGTGTCTTTAGCATGTGTATTCGTATCTATAGCTCTTTCATTTTGACATACTCCCCCATTAACTGCGGGAGCAGTATAATGGGGGATTCTTAAACTCACATTTAAGAGTTCCTGCTTCACCGATTGGTAACTAGGCAAAGCCCCTGTCCCATCATCTCCACAGGCGTTTTCACACACGCTATGCCCTAGCGCATTTTCTTCAATACCACGATTTCTGATTACTTGTGCTGCAGCTATATCTCTGTGTGTTTTGTATCCACATTTAGGACAATGATGCTCTCTGATTCCCAGGCTTTTTTTGCCCGTATGAAAACCACAATTAGGGCATATTTGTGAGGTGAAATTCTTATCCACCTCAGCCACAAAAACATCTCGCTTCCAGGCTACCCATTTAAGGATGTTTACAAATTGTCCAAAAGCCGCATCCAGACAATGCTTAGACAGCATTCCTCTTCCCCATGAACGAAAATCAATATCCTCTATAAATATTGATTGCTCTTGGTCACAAAGATGGTGCGCTAACTTAAAATGCCAGTCTTTACGAGTATCAGAACTCTTTTGGTGTAGTCTAGCTATTTTCTGGTTAAGCTTGTCTCGATTATTCGACCCTTTTTTCTTATTTCTTAATCTACGTTGCAGCAACTTTCGCTTGCTTTGTAGTTGATCTAAAAAGCGAGGTCTTTCAACAAGTTCTCCATCAGAAGTTGCTAAAAATTTATCCAACCCCAAATCAATTCCCAAAGGATGCCCCTTAAACTGAACCTCAGGAATATTCACATTTAGTTGCATTGATAGCATCGCAAAATAACCAGATGCTCTTCGGACAATACGAGCTTGTTTTATTTCAAAACCATCCGGAATATTCCTTGACTTTCTAAACTTTACCCATCCTATTTGTGGTAACTTTATTTGATTTACTTTTACACAATCTTTGAGCATTTGAGGATACAGGTAAGAGCGCATCCTGTACTTGTTTTTAAAGCGAGGAAAACCTAACTTTTTAGACTGCATATCCGCAAAAGCTCTGTCCAGATTCCTTAAAACTTGCTGTAGCACTTGAGCGTTAACTGATTTGAGCAGTTCGTTAGTCTTCTTCGCTTTTGTTAAGGCTTTGGCTTGATTGTGATAATTGGGATAAGAGACATCACATGGAATAATATATTCCTGTTCTAGAGAACAAGCATTAACCGGTGATTTACGAGATTTCAACCAATCCTTACGCTCTCTGAGCGCATAGTTCCAAACAGAGCGGCAAACTTTTAAGGTCTGTTCTATTACAGATATTTGCTGCTTGTCTGGGATTAGTTTGTACTCGTAAGTTAAGGTAAGCATTTCTTGAGTGTTTGTTAATGCTTAGCTTATTTTAAACTAATTTACACAAGCTGACAACCGGTGTAAGCCGTCTCCCGTTGGTCGATTTTATTTGTTGGTCGCAATTCATCTCCCGTTATAGCGATAGCTTAACGGGAGATGAATTGCTCCATTTAAGATAGAGGTCAACATCACTGCCACCCTTGTTCCCGCTGAGAATGTAGTTGGGTTGACCAGTAATATCAAGTTAGGATAAACAGTTATAATTCCCTCCCACCTTGCAACCTTCTTTCTTCCCTCAGAGCCTCCTGCCTCCTGCCTCGGAGCCTTATTGCCACCAAAGTGTAAATGATCAACCGAACATGATATATAGCACTACGCATTTTGTTTAGGACATTTAGGAAACTCACCACAGAGGCACAGAGGAACACATCAGAAAAATATCGTCCTAATGTATGTGCGTAGCGCTATAACAATATTGAGTATATTGCTGTGCTGAGCATCGTTATCCTGTTGATACCAGTTTTATGAGCCGATATTTGTTGGCGATTTAGACTTAAAATGGACTTCATGGATCGAGATTACCTTGCTATCGGCTCTTGGACGAACCTTCCTAACACATAATTAGGGTCTGCTGAATAAGTCGATTGAGTCAAGTTTTGAAGTAATGAGTAATGAGTCCAGTGCTCAAAACTGAGATAAATTCTTCATTCCTTAGTTACTTGTTACTTGTTACTTGTTACTTAAACAGCCACGCCCTAATTATTCTTTTGAATCAATTACAGTAATTCTGACTACCCGGTGTACAACCATCAGTACTGCAAAAATCCCAGAAACAATCGTCTTTACTCAAGTCCTTGTTGATGGTAAACGCACTGACATCGCCTTTCACCTGAGGCAAACCGGACATATTATTCGTTACCATTCCTGCCGCCGTTACTTGGGTTGGTATCCACTTGTCACTACCAGTCTTATAAAGTAGGATCTCAGTTATATCGGTTAATGGTGGTGTCACCGGAATGGTGAAGTTATCTGTTTTTCCCGCTTGCCAATTATTAAGGTCAAAATCGCTGCTTGCTGGTTGTTTCACCTCACTAGATTTGCCACACATATCGAAAAGCTTGATAAATACTGGCTGATTGGTACCGGCATCGAACTTATCAGCTGTCGCTACTGTAACTTTAAATTTTTCGTAGGTGTTGGTTCCTTTTGCACCACAAATCTCAGTATAGGTTGACTCCAAGTCAAACTCTTGAGAACTAGTTTCCCCATTAGATCCCAGCAGAATATTGGGTGTAGCATAAAGTGTTTCTCCTGCGATACCACTGGTTCTATCTGTGATCCAAATTCCATTCAAACGCCATTTTCTCCCCGTATAATCAACTTTGACTTGTTTAACCTTATCTAAACTGCCTATATTGAACTCAACTGGGCTAAAGGTATCAACTCCACCCCTCTCATAATGGTCTGCTAAAAGACCACCACCAAGCTGTACTGAGTTACTTTGGTTTCCTCCTTCTTCAACGAGACTGATAGATACTCCATTATCCTTATCAGCATTTTCCTCACCGGTTGCGATGATTACCTCATAATAACCAGGGGATGGATCGTTAACCGCTACCAAAATAGGATCAGCCAAACTTGACTGCGCGAACGAAAATTGAAATACACCAAAAACAGTGATTAGTAAAAGTATTAGTTTTCTCATCTTGTTCTTGTCTCCTGAGAGATAAACCTTGATGCGGACTCATTATGAGACCATTATGAAAATACATTACTGTCCCAAAAAATGTCAATACTAAGAAGCCTGCAAGGGAAGCGGAGAAATGAATTTTCATGCATAGTGGTGAAGTTTTTTATCGGGGTTGCCTCTAAAGCACTAGTCAATTGTCCTTAATCCAAGTAAAATATCAAAGGATACCAAAAAAGGAGAGGTGGCAGAGCGGTTGAATGCGGCAGACTCGAAATCTGTTATGGTGTCACAGCCATCGGGGGTTCGAATCCCCCCCTCTCCGTTTTTATGGGGAGATGGGGAGATGGGGGGATGGGGATGACAAGGGAGACAAGGAAGACAAGGAAGACAAGGAAGATATTCCCAATTCCCAATTCCCAATTCCCAATTCCCAATTCCCAATTCCCAATTCCCAATTCCCAATTCCCAATTCCCAATTCCCAATTCCCAATTCCCAATTCCCAATTCCCAATTCCCAATTCCCAA
>JAAHGR010000545.1 GCA_010672425.1 Symploca sp. SIO2E6 | reverse complement strand
GCCGATTACTATGAACAAAAATATCGCTCACGGGTGATTAACAACCTTTCCAAGAAAGCTCAATCCCTTGGCTTTGCGCTTGTTGAGGCCGAACAGGCTTAATTCTAGTTTCTGAAGAGTAATGAGTAATGAGTAATGAGTGATGAGTAATGAGTCAAACCATTGAAGATTGAAGATTGAAGATTTTAGATTTATCCCATAAATAAATTTAGGGGCTTGTGACCGTTTTATTCTAAAATCTAAAATCTAAAATCTAAAATCTAAAATTTCTCTGGTCAATATACCTAACACCTAACACCTAATCAGGGTAAGCTATTGGGATCAACCCCTAATTGCAGGAGGCGATCACGTAACTGTTGAATCGTAACTTCTGCATTATCTGCCCTTATTCGTTCTTGTTCTTTGGCTATTCGTTCTTGTTCTTTAGCTATTCGTTCTTGTTCTTTGGCTATTCGTTCTCGTTCTTTGGCTTGTCGTTCGCGATCGCGAGCATCCTCAGCTAGGATAGCACGTATTCGCTCTTGTTCTTTAGCTATTCGTTCGCGATCGCGAGCATCCTCAGCTAGAATAGCACGTATTCGTTCTTGTTCTTTGGCTCTTCGTTCTTGCTCAGTTCTCTCCTCTGGTGTAGGAATCCAATTACCCATGCCATCGTAAAAGCGCAACCACTTTCCTGTTACTTCCTCATAATTCCCCTCCCATAAACCCAAACCCAAGCCTAACTCTTCTAACCACAGTCTTCCGTTGGATAACTCTAATTCTTCATATTTCCCCGATTGCCACACAAAAGCCCGAAAATTATTGTTATAACGATCATAAATAACGTAATAAGGAACTTGTAGAATCTTTTCGTACACTTCCCATTTCGTTGGTGGTTTTTCCTTTTTGCGCTCCGTCAATCCTAAATCTTCGTCCTCTGTTCCAGGGGACAACAACTCCACCACTAAAAATGGACTGACTTCTTCTTGCCACATTACATAGCTCAAGCGTAATTCTTGCTGATTAGTACTGCGCTGAGCACCCAAAGCTAAGAACCAATCTGGTCGCTTGTACCACAGGGGATGCTCCGGATTGTAGTACAGATTGAGATCTTTAGCAATAAAATAATCAAGAGGTGAGTAATTAGGAGATTGACAGGTATTTTTCAATAAATTCGGTTGCACATCGTGAAATTCGTCCACTAAACCAGATTCCTCCGGATCTTCGCTAGGTAAATCATACATGGTGGGCAAAGATTTTTGCCTAGATTGGGACGGTTGAAGTTGAACCATGATTAGGCTTTAGGTGTTATATAGTTTATATGCGCACACCTTCTCCATTGTTATTGATATTAGCAAAAAGCAATTGGGATTGCAAGCAATAGGAGAATAACCGAAAGCGGCGGGAAGCCGATTCATTAAGGGATGGGAAGGATAGCCGCCCGCCGCTTTGTTGTTTGTTGTTTGTTGTTTGTTGTTTGTTTTTTGACAAACAACTAACAATCAACAACTTGCTAACACGTTAGCGCAGCGGCACGTTAGCGTAGCGGGGCGAAGGAGGGTGCAATCCCCCGGAAGACAGCACGGGGGATGAGTTAACAATTCTAAATTCTAAATTCTAAATTCTAAATTCTAAATTCTAAATTCCCCATTCCCTAGAATAAAATAATTAGATGCACAAAATCAGTAAAGATAGCAATGATGTTAGCTCAGCATCCCAATCAGTCTGTTGCCCTTGAAGGGATTCTTACCAAAGAGATCAGTAAGCCTGCGCGTTATTTAGGTAACGAGTTGGGAGCAGTACATAAACCTTGGGAAGCTGCTAGGGTGCGGTGGGTGCTGACTTATCCAGAAATCTACGAGGTGGGTGCTTCTAATTTGGGTCATATTATTCTTTACAATATTTTGAATGCCCAGCCTCGGCAATTGTGCGATCGCGCTTATTTACCGGCACCAGATTTGGCTGCTAAGCTACGGGCAACCCAAACTCCTCTGTTTGCTGTAGAAAATCAGCGATCGCTTACGGATTTTGATATCTTGGGTTTTAGTCTAAGCTATGAACTAGGGGCAACCAATATCCTGGAAATGCTGGATTTGGCAGGGATTCCTCTGACTTGGAGAGCAAGGCGGGAAGAGGTGGAGACGCGGAGACGCGGGGACGCGGGGACGCGGGGATGTGGAGACGCGGGGACGCGGGGATGTGGAGACGCGGGGACGCGGGGACGCGGGGACGCGGGGATGTGGAGACGCGGGGACGCGGGGACGCGGGGACGCGGGGACGCGGGGATGTGGAGACGTGGGGAGGCAGGGACGCGGGGAATTGAAACATCAGGCGAATTTCACCTTACCCGGCAGGAGGAAAAGAGGGGATTTCCCTTAATTTTTGCTGGGGGACAAACTGCTAGTTCTAATCCGGAACCCTATGCTGACTTTTTTGATTTTATTGCTTTAGGAGATGGGGAAGAACTGTTGCCGGAGATTGGTTTAGTTGTGGAAGAAGGTAAGGC
The DNA here is from genome assembly GCA_010672425.1 of Symploca sp. SIO2E6. Classification (GTDB taxonomy): domain Bacteria; phylum Cyanobacteriota; class Cyanobacteriia; order Cyanobacteriales; family Coleofasciculaceae; genus Caldora. The sequence goes on along the minus strand of JAAHGR010000545.1, from coordinate 2,991 downwards.
AGCAGGTTTGAGTAGGGAAGAATTGCTCCTGGATTTGGCACAGGTTCCGGGAGTATACGTACCCCAATTCTACGATACGGCAGAGGATGGCTCGGTTAAACCTCTTCGTCCTGATGTACCAGCTAAGATTCTGCGGCGGGTAGCCACACCAATTCCTGCCTATTCTATTGGCTTAGTGCCTTACATTGAAACGGTACATGACCGACTCAAGATCGAAGTTAGACGAGGTTGTACTCGCGGTTGTCGTTTCTGTCAGCCAGGAATGCTCACTCGTCCCGCCCGGGATGTGGAGCCTCAACAGGTGGTGGCAGCGATTGAAGAAGGTATGACTGCTACTGGTTACAATGAGTTTTCCCTCCTCTCTTTGAGTTGTTCCGATTATCTGGCACTACCAACAGTAGGGATGGAAATCAAAAATCGTCTCCATGATCAAAATATTTCCCTCTCTTTACCCAGCCAGCGGGTAGACCGTTTTGATGAAAACATTGCTAAGATTCTCGGGGGTATACGCCAGAGTGGCTTAACTTTTGCTCCGGAAGCAGGAACCCAAAGACTGCGAGATATTATTAATAAAGGATTGACTAACGAAGAATTGCTCCGAGGAGTGAAAACTGCCTATGAACAGGGCTGGGATCGGGTCAAACTTTATTTTATGATTGGTTTGCCAGGGGAAACGGATGTAGATGTATTGGGTATTGCAGAAACCCTCAGCTGGTTAAAACAGGAATGCCAAGTTCCCGGCAGGAAACCCCTGAAATTCAATATCACGATTTCTAACTTTACCCCCAAACCCCATACCCCCTTCCAGTGGCATTCAGTTTCCACAGCTGAGTTTGAGCGCAAGCAGCAGTTACTCCGACAGGCATTTCGTCGGCTTAAAGGCATTAAAGTAAACTATACCGATGTCCGCATTTCTGCCATGGAAGACTTTGTGGGAAGAGGCGACAGACGGTTAGCTGCCGTATTGCACCGTGCCTGGGAACTAGGTGCAGGGATGGATGCCTGGATGGAAAGCTTAGACAAAGCCTTTACCGCCTGGGAGCAAGCGATCGCAGAATCTGGACTAACCTGGAAATATCGACAGGTGGAAAAGGGTGAATGGAATGTTTTTCTGGGAAGGCAGGAGGCAGAACCGGGTGAGCGAAAAAATGAGTGGGGAAACGATTCAGTGGACGCGGAGACGCGGAGACGCGGAGACGCGGAGAATGGAAATCCCACCTCATATTTCGTTCACCCGGCAGAACCCACCCCTAACCCCTCCCAGGAGGGGAACCGGAGGCAGAATATTTCTCTCAATTCCCAATTCCCAATTCCCAATTCTCAATTCCCAATTCCCAATTCTCAATCCCCAATTCCCAATTCCCAATTCCCAATTCCCAATTCCCAATCCTCCATTCCCAATTCTACATTCTACATTCTAAATTCTACATTCCCTTTGCCCTGGGATCATCTTGATACAGGTATCGATAAAAATTGGCTCAAAGCCGACTTGCAAAAGGCTTTAGAAGCAGCAACTGTGCCAGACTGTTCCTTTGAAGGTTGTTCCCACTGTGGAGTCTGTAGTATCGATTTTGGTCATAATATCGTTATTCCACCACAGCCAATTCCTAAATTTAAGGGTCACAGCAAACCGGATACTACCAAAGTTCAGCGACTGCGGGTCTGGTTTGGTAAGCTAGATGATATGGTACTATTGGGTCATTTGGATTTAGCCCGTTTATTTGACCGTGCTGTGAGAAGGGCATCCTTACCAATTAGTTTCAGCGGTGGTTTCAGTCCTAGTCCCCGAATTATTATTGCTAATGCCCTACCCTTGGGCGCTTCTAGCAACGGTGAGATTGTAGACTTTGAGCTCACCCAACAGCTGACTGAGGCAGAATTCCAGGAAAGATTAGCAGCGCAACTGCCTCCCAATATACCAATTTATAGCGTTGAGGAAGTTGATCTCAAAGCTCCTGCAGCTACCCAAATATTGGCAAAAGCTGAGTATTTGCTTCAGCTGGCTATGGAAGATACTAGTATTGAGCAATGGCAAGCTTGGGTAGAGCAAGTTAAGGCAACTGAAGCTATCTGGTGGGAAAAAACCACGAAATCAGGTAAAAAGAAGCAGATTAATTTGCGGGATCTGTTGTTTGAGTTGGAGGTAGTCCCTCAAAGTCAACCTGCTCCCAATCAAAAAATTATGCTACGCTATGTCGGCAGTTGTCGCAATGATGGAACCATGTTGCGATCGGAGCATTTAGTTTATCTACTAGAACAGGTATTACAGCAAGAGTTTCAGTTATTGCACACTCATCGTCAGCAGCTAATTTTAAGCTAGTTGCGAGTGCCCCAGATCCCCGACTTCTCGATTGAAGAAAGTGATTGACAAAGGCAAAGCGTTAGAAGAAGTCGGGGATCTAAAAGCTGTTGCGATCAGCTTTGCTGGTGCTATCATGCGATCGCTTGGGGGTTGAGAAACCGGGTTTCTGGGATAATTTTCTCCTGAAAGCGAAATGTCAGCAAGAAACCCGGTTTCTGCTATCATGCGATCGCTTGGATGTAATGCTCCCTCCAGATCCCCGACTTCTCAATTGAAGAAGGTGATTTGCAAAGGCAAACCGGTAGAAGAAGTCGGGGATCTTGAACCTGATTTCGTAGGTGATCACAATGAGTAACCCCAAGGTTATGGACAGGGCGGGTTTTGTAGGTAGGTTATCGTCAAATACGTTAAGACATCCCTAAACCCGCCCCTACGAGTTGGCATAATTTAATTCTAAATTCTAAATTCTAAATTCTCTATTTTGTGGGTAGGGTTTGGGGTATAATTTTGGTAACCGCATAGTTATCGACAGGGCGGGTTTTGTAGGTAGGTTATCGTAAAATACGTTAAGATATCCCTAAACCCGCCCCTACGAGTTTGCCGAATTTAATTCTCAATTCTCAATTCTCAATTCTCAATTCTCCAATTTGTGGTTAGGGTTTGGGGTATGATCTTGGTAACCGCATAGA
>JAAHGR010000544.1 GCA_010672425.1 Symploca sp. SIO2E6 | reverse complement strand
TTCCCCTTGACATTCAGATTCATCCCCGCTAAGCTAAAACTAGCACAGAATAGAAAAAAGGTAAAAAAATGAACAACAAAACCCACGTCGGCAGCACAGAAGCATCCTTAATGCTTGGCATCTCTAATGCCAGAGTCCGCCGCCTTCTGAGTCAAGGGCGAATCAAAGGTGCAACCAAGCAAGGTCAGGTCTGGATGATTCCTCTATATAAAGGAATGCCTGTAGTCATCGACGGACGCCGAGGCCCGAAAGGCACTTGGTACAAGCGCCCTAGACAAGTGGAAACCTGCGTCGTTATCAACCAGAAAACTATTGGCAGCAATACCAAGAATAATCAAAACGAGCCGCCGATTGTGGTCAAACAAGGCAAACATAGCCATCAATGCCATCAATTAGATATCAAAGGCCCCTGCCGCCTGGTCTATAAGCCCCACAGTCCAGGACCCTGCAATGATAGCTTGTGGATTGAAGCTGCTGCCCATGTGCCCATAGTTAGAAGAAGTTTTTAGCCAAAGAAGAGAATCAGCGATCACTAATATTGCCAAATTCAAGAGCCCCCAACTGGCAGCGCAACTCCAGTTTATATAGCAAGAGCTGCAGCCTTTGGACAATTGAGCTATTCTTGGTCGGAATTTTGTCCCGGTTTACGATGGTAGCCACTTTTTAGATCATCTCGCTTGCAAAACCCGTGCAGCAGTCAGCTTCAGTTCAGGGAAAGTCCGAGAAACAATCCGCTGATTGCCAGTGAATTTAGTCGCTTGATAGCTCCCATTGACTAACAGCAGTACAGTGACTAGCTGTGCTTGAGGGTCAACAATCCAGTACTCAGGAATGCCCCTTCTCTCATACTGTTGTTTTTTCTCAATGTAATCACGTTTGTAGTTGTCATCCCTTTGATTACGGTAGGGGCTGACCACCTCAATCGCTAACTGTGGAGGCGGCATATCGAGAGTAATAGTTTGCCGTTTATCTAGTAGTTTAAGGTGTACCTCTGCTATCACTGCTAAGTCAGGAAAACGGTTTTGAGTCTTACCTAAAACTTGCACTTCAAGTACATTAGGGATAACTCTATCAAACCCTAGAATGGTCATGAACTGAGAAAACAGAAAACGGGTAATGCGTCCGTTCAGTAATGATTCCGATGGCACTGGTACTAACTCCCCATCGCATAATTCATAACGGTTGTCTGTGCCATCGTCATATTCGAGATATTGCTCAAAGGTCAGTTTAAGGGGTGTGTAGGTCATTTATTTTCTCCGGGTTTACGCTGGTAGCCACTTTTTCTCTCATCTTGCTTGCAAAACCTGTGCAGCAGTCAGCTCTAGTTCAGGAAAAGTCCGAGAAACAATCCGCTGTAACCCATTGAATTTAGTTGCCTGATAGCTCCCATTGACCAACAGCAGTACAGTGACTCGCTGTGCTTGTGGGTCAACAATCCAGTACTCAGGAATACCCAGCTGCTCATACTCTGCTTTCTTTTCTACATAGTCACGTCGGTAGTTCTCATCAAGTTGGTTTCTGTAGGGGCTGACTACCTCAACTGCTACCAATGAAGGAACATTTAACACAGCGCTACTGGCTCCATTCCGCAATATCTGCCATTGTTCACCTTCAATAACGGCAACATCTGGAAGCCTAGCAGTTTTGAAGCCTGTTTGTACTCCGACATCACCACGCTTGACTTTCCAGTCAAGTCCTAAGCGCTGCACTTCGCTGTAGAACAATCTATCTAGGAATTCGACAATATCAGAATGCAGTGGACTAGCTGGTGGCATCTCTACTAACTCCCCATTGCATAGTTCATAGTGGTTATCCGTACTGTCTTCATATTCGAGATATTGCTCAAAGGTAAGTTTTACTGGTGTGTAGGTCATTTATTTTCTCCCCTGTCTCTCTCATCAACCGTTGCTTCGATTTACTCGAGACTGAGCAATCCTCAGACTCAAAATAATTACTGGTACAATACCCACAGCTACGATCGCTAATGCTGCTCCCGCTGCTTCTGCTAGCCGCTCATCGGCAGCTAGATTGTATACTCTTACTGCTAGGGTATCAAAATTAAAGGGTCGAATAATCAGGGTAGCAGGTAGTTCTTTCATGACATCGACGAATACTAACATCGCTGCGGTTAACAAACTACCCCACATAATTGGTACATGTATTTTGATTAAAGTACTAGTTGGCCCTTGACCAAGGGAACGAGCTGCATCATCTAGACTGGGTTTGATTTTACCTAAACTGGCTTCAACTGCATTGAAAGATACAGCAAGAAAGCGCACTAGATAGGCAAAAACTAAAGCAGCGATCGTGCCACTGAGGAGTAAACCGGTGGATCTGTCAAAGGTACTACGCATCCAAGCATCGATCGCGTTATCTAGTCTACCAATAGGAATCAGGATACCCACCGCAATTACTGAACCTGGCACTGCGTAACCCATTGAGGCAATTTGGACAGCAAAGCGCATTAACATTTTAGGGTGTAGCCGTAACCCATAGGCCATAACCAGGGCAATTACTACTCCCAAAACCGCAGTAATTACCGCTAGGATGAAACTGTTTCTGGCAAAACTCCAAAAGCGTTCATCGAAGGTGATAGTCGCATTTTCAATAGTCATCTCCAGCAGGATGGCCGCTGGTAGCAGAAAACCTAGCAACAGAGGTACAAAACAACTCAACCAAGCACCTATACCCTGTATCCACCCCAACTGATAGCTAGACATTTGGCGTTGTGTCCCTGTGTGTTGGTAATATCGGGCCTGCCGCCTTGACCAACGCTCTAGTAAAATTAGCCACAGGATGAATAATAAGAGAAAAGCTGCCAGCTGAGCTGCTCCTGCCCTCTCCCCTAAACCAAACCAAGTCCTATAGATACCAGTGGTGAAGGTTTCTACACCAAAATACTGCATTGTACCGAAGTCGTTGAGGGTTTCCATCAGGACAAGAGCTAAACCACCAACGATCGCAGGTCGTGCTAAGGGCAAAGCAACGGTGAAAAAACTACGCCACGGACCACAACCAAGACTACGGCTAGCTTCTAATGTACATCCTGATTGCTCTAAAAAGGCAACACGAGCTAGTAAATAAACATAAGGATATAGTACCAGTATCAGCATCGCGATCGCGCCACCAATAGAGCGGATATTGGGGAACCAGTAGTCTCCATAACCCCAGCCAAATAGCTCACGAAGCTCTGTCTGTACTCTACCAGCATAGTCCAAGAAGTCAGTGTAGGTGTAAGCCAGTACATAGGCAGGAGCAGCTAGAGGTAGCAGTAGGGCCCATTCAAAGATACGAGAGCCCCAAAAGGAACACATGGTCACCAGCCATGCGGTACCGACACCAATTACCAGCACACCACAACCAACACCAATCATCAGCAACAAGGAATTGGTAATATAACGCCACAAGACAGTCTGAGCCAGATGCTCCCAAATATCCCCAGAGTCAACAAAGACATTACTGATCACAAATAGTACTGGGGTGGCTACTAAAAACGCGATCGCTATTACTAGGGCAGTCCAACCATTGAAAAGTCCTGAAAGAAATACTTTCTGAAGTGGTGAGTGTACAGGAGAGGTTGGTGCATCTTTAGCTGGTTTTCCCATGATTATGTAGCCTATTACTGGAGAGGAGGGGGATCTTTATTGACAAGTAATAGCATTAATTTATCAGAAGTTGATGACACTGTTGACAAACTTGGAGACAACTGAGAAAACAACTGACAATGAACAACTGAGAACTTAAACTTGTGAATGGTACAGACAGAAGGAAAGAGGGTTATTTATGGACGCTGCTGCACTCTGGCAACGCTACCAAGACTGGCTTTATTACCATGAAGGTTTGGAATTTTACCTTGATGTCAGCCGTATGGGGTTTGATCATACTTTTGTTGAGGGTATGAAACCCAAGTTTGAGCAAGCATTTAAGGATATGGAAGCTTTGGAGGGAGGAGCCATTGCGAACCCGGACGAAAACCGCATGGTTGGTCACTACTGGTTAAGGGCTCCTGACTTAGCACCAAACCCTCAACTCAAACAAGAAATCCTCGATACTCTAGAACAGATTGAAGAGTTTACTCAAAAAGTTCATAGTGGTACGATCCTCACTGATGATGGCTCCAAATTTACCAATGTTCTTTCCATCGGGATTGGTGGTTCTGCTCTTGGACCCCAATTTGTGGCTGATGCTCTTGCGCCGGTTTTCCCACCTCTAGCAATTCACTTTATTGACAATACAGATCCTGCTGGTATTGATGCTGTACTTGCTGGGATACAAGACCGACTCTCTAGTACTCTAGTATTAGTAATCTCTAAATCTGGGGGTACACCGGAAACCCGCAACGGCATGGTTGAGGTGAAAAAAGCTTACGAATCCCAGAATTTGGAATTTGGTTGTCATGCGGTAGCTATTACAGGTAAGGACAGCAAACTGGATCAACTCGCTAAATCTGAAGGTTGGCTGGCAACATTTCCCATGTACGACTGGATTGGAGGACGCACCTCAGAAATGTCAGCGGTGGGATTGCTCCCGGCGGCTTTACAAGGGATTAAAATCCGGGAGCTGCTTGCGGGGGCCCAGGAAATGGACATTGCTACTCGAATACCCAAGATTCAAGAAAATCCAGCTGCTTTACTGGCTCTATCCTGGTATTTTGCAGGGAACGGCCAAGGGGAAAAAGATATGGTGGTATTACCTTATAAAGACAGTCTGTTGCTGTTTTCTCGCTACTTGCAGCAGTTGGTTATGGAATCTCTGGGCAAGGAGAAAGACCTAGATGGTAATACAGTTTACCAGGGAATTGCTGTCTATGGAAACAAAGGGACAACAGACCAACACGCCTACGTACAGCAGCTACGGGAAGGAGTTTCCAACTTCTTCGTCACCTTCATTGAAGTATTAGAAGACCGTCAGGGAAACTCCCCAGAAGTAGAACCAGGGGTAACTTCAGGAGACTATCTATCCGGTTTGTTGCAAGGAACTCAGCAGGCTTTGTACGAAAATCAGCGAGATTCCATCACCGTGACGATTCCTCAAGTTAATCCCCGGACAGTGGGAGCACTAATTGCTTTGTATGAGCGTGCTGTTGGTCTTTATGGCTTCCTCGTAAATATTAATGCCTACCACCAACCAGGAGTGGAAGCTGGAAAGAAAGCGGCAGCCGCAATTTTGGATTTGCAGCAAAGGGTGCTCCAAGTGCTACAGGAAGAAGGGACACCAATATCCCTGTCAGCATTAGCTCAGAAAGCTGAGGCATCTGATAAAATCGAAGCCATTTACAAAATCCTACGTCACCTTCATACCAATCAACGGACTGTTGTTTTAGCGGGAAATTTGGGCAAACCAAGCAGTTTACTGGTTTCTAAGATCAGTTGAGTTTTGATATGGGACAATAGGAATATAGGGGGATGGTTAGATTGATTTTTTCAATTTACCCTCCACCCCTTGTTTCTTAAAAGTGCCCCACGGGCGGCGCACCACCCACTATCA
>JAAHGR010000543.1 GCA_010672425.1 Symploca sp. SIO2E6 | reverse complement strand
GCAAACGAATTTAAGATCGGCTACGCTCCGGCTGTTCAAAACGGACTCGCGCTTTACTTCAAAGACCGAAACATCCCGACGACTGCCATGCAGCAGAGCGGACTCTTCTTTGCCCGTGAAAACGAAAGTGATCACTCCGTCTTTAAATCGATTTGGTATTAGTAGAGAAAAAACTTTAAAATCTGTCTAAAAGATAAAATAGCCTAGAAAAGCTATTATCGTTATTGTCCTTATGATTTCTGATCCTTCTAAGTCTTCCACAGGTGCAGATGCTGTAGATGTGGCTATTGCCCAAGGTCTAGACCTTGATGGTACACCGATTCCAGCTGCAAAACTGGAATTGTACAACCAAGTAATGGCCTTAGAAGCAGATCGTCAGCGCAGTGGTGTAACTAATTCGATGCGTTCCCGAATTGTCCGCATTGGAGCCAAGCATCTTCCCCAAGCTGAACTCAACCAAAAGTTAATTGATGCGGATTTTCCTCCTTTAAAGGATAAGGAGATTGCGTTTTATTACGGCAAGTAAGTAAAAGGTCACATTATCTCACAAATACCCCAACCCGCCAGGGGTTCAAACCCCTGGCTAATAGCTTAAGTCCGTTTTAACGGACTGTTATATCAATTCTATTGTTCAATTCTTTAATCTAAAATCTAAAATCTCTATGGCCAGTTTACCTACGGTTTGTTTATTTAATCTTGTGTAGCTGTATTATTTTTTAATGCCATACCCAATATAGGTGCCAAAATTATCCTTTGCCTGAATCGTTTGCAATTGAAAACTACCATCTATAAATTCTATTGATTCAATTAAAAATCCATAAGGATTATGGTCATCTCTGGCGAATTGAATACCATATTTTGTTGCCAAAGTATCTAGTTCTTCTGGCTGAACAAAAAGAAAGGGATCGTGGGTACCTGGTGGGATTAAACCTTGAGATTCTAAACTCATAAAAGTTTGTACAGACTTCTCACTTCTGGAAATAGTATCAAAAATCAACAGACCACCATGCTTAAGTATTCTGCTCATTTCATAAATTGCTGTTTCTAAATCCTCTATATGTTCAAGAAAGTCACTTGACATAACGACATCAAAACTTTCATCAGCAAAAGGTAGTTCATAAACACTTGCTATTTGATAATTTACTGTCAAATTATTCAATAATGCGTGTTCTCTTGCAACATCTATTGCTCCAGATGATAGATCAACACCAATTATATTGTATCCTTTTTCAGCAAAGTATTCACAAAAAATACCGCCTCCACAGCCAATTTCAATAATCTGATGAGAATTCGATATTTGATGCTGCTTTAACACCTCAATTGCAAATTCTCCTCGGATGGGATTCATGTCATGAAGTCCTAGATGCAATCCCTTTTCTCCCCACCAACCTTCAATCCCAATATTACTATAACAATCTATATTTCTTTCATCTATTTGTACTCCGTAATCTCTTGTTAATTCTGCTATTTTTTCTTTTTCACGAACTTGAAGATTTCTTCCAGTAGTATTCATTTTAATATCCCTCTGTTATTATTGATATAATTCCTCTTCCATAAAGTTAACATCAGGATGAAGAATATCCTCGAAGTAATCTAAAAATGTGGCACTATAGATAAATCCATTGTACTCCCCTATACCACCAAATTAACAACATGTCCAGAACGCCACCGATTATTGTACCAAGAACAGATTAACCCGAACTCACCTGGATCAATAACCCGTTCTTGAGATAATGTTTTTTCCCAGCCAGAGTCCTGATACCGCAATTCAAAAAGCTGAACCGCACCTAAATACCGTACACCAGCAACTGTTTGTATTAATTTGACAATATCTGAAGAATAGACAGGACGTCCAAAAGGCCAGCCATTCCCTTCAGGACCACCAACGAGGGGATTGAGGAAACGGTAGAGAGTTACTCGCAACTGCCGGAGAATTTCCTCTTGAGCAACGGAGTTTTTATACTCCGGCTCTAACTCTACTTCAGTTTGAACTGCGACTCCTACATATTCCGGTTGACTACAGGCTACTGGTACTCCCAACAACCGCCGTTCATCTAAATAAGCAAGAACTTGTTCGCTCAATTGAGGTTCGAGGGTTAACCAATCGGGAGCAATACCTTCACCGCGCTCAATTCCATCAGTATTAGCCTGAGGTACCAGCAGCAAACGTACTGTACCAGAATCTTCCTTTTTTGTCGGAGTTAAGCAACGAACACGAGCCACGGCTCCCCCTCCCGCTTCGATAGCCAGAGTTTCAAAATCTTCAGCAGTAACAGCGCGATCGCGAGTCCGTAGGATGCGAGGTACTCTAATTGCCGCCTCTTCCAGGGATTCGGCATCGGCTCCGTTGCGAGCCGGTTTATGGTTGACGACCCTAGTCACATAAGGGACAGCAGTCTTCAGAATCTTGATAGTTCCCGTTTGGACATTACCTTGCCTGCCTCCACCAGTACGGTAGGCTACCATCTCCAGCAATGAGCCTCGGGGAGGCACGGCTCCATATTGCCGTTCTAATGATTGAACTGACATTTCACCAGTGTTTGGACTATTGACAGGAGTTGCTCTACCGATAGGTAATCCCTGTAAGCTAGCACGAAACCGGGTTTGTTCCTTGATTTGAGTCGGTTCTCGCAGTAGAGGACCAAATTGAATTACACCCGTGAGGGAATCGATGGTGTAGTGCAAGTCTTCAGGGCCAGAATCAGCAAAATCGCTGACCTCTTGCCAAGCTTGAGGCAATCCTCCCGGTGGAGTGATCCGGATAAATTCTCCTTCCTGGCGAGGCAAAATTGGAGCCCCTTGTAGTTGGTAGGTTTGACCTGGTGTTCCGTCACTTTCCCCCAAATTTTCCCGGCGAATCAGGGTAGATTGGGATGCTTCTACAGTACCACCAAGAGAGCGTACATGGAGACCGACGATGCGGGGGGAACGCTCATAGCCTGTTTGACTAGCAGCTAGTTGACTGTAAACACAGCGCAACCAACGACCTTGATAGGTGACAAATTGAGTTAAAGGCCAATTTAGGGGCAGGTGTAGTACAATATCAGACCCAGCCAGGGGATTCCCCCCTTGACGAACCAACTCGCTAAAACTGAATCCTTGGGTTTGATCGTCCCTTTCTTCGAGCAAGACATTTTCCCAGTAGGAACCATTCCAAGCTTCCCAACGGCGAGGAGGATTTTCAGGATTAATGCCTGTAGCAGTAGCAGCTTCCCCTTTGACACTAACCGCAATGACATTTCCCTCTAAAGGCCGCTGGGCATCAAATACCAAATAAAAGCAATTACCCGGTTGAGGTTGTTGGTCAAAAAAAGCCAATTCCGACCCTTCCCACTGCTCATCAGGACCTTCAGACCAAGAACCAACAAAGCGATCGCGCAAAATTTCTGGTTGCTCTTGAGCCTCAACAGCAGTGAGAAAATGCCGTAATTGAGGCTTACCGATGGCCAAGGGTTGATCTGTACTAAAGACAATCGCCTCTTCAGTTTCAGTACGCACCGTAGCTAGTTCCGTATTCACAGGAATAGTATAAGTCTCCCCTAAGGAAGTACTCAGGTAGAAAGTTACCTGTGTTCGCGCTGGTGTAGGAGGTTTGAGTCGCACTCCCAACAATTCCAGAAAAGCCACATAATTGCGGCGAGGAACCTGATTAAACCGCAGCAACATTTGGTCTGTAAGCCAAGCAAACAGTTCAATCAGTGTAATACCAGGGTCACTAGGGTTGTAATTTGTCCATTCTGGACAGTAGCGAGGAATACGTAAAATACATTCATCAACTAGTTCCTGGAATGTCCGATCATCTAAATCAGATTTCGGTAATTTGGGTAAAAAATCAAAGTTCATTTGTTGTTTGTTGTTTGTTGTTTGTTGTTTGTTGTTTGTTATTTGTTATTTGTTGTTTGTTATTTGTTGTTTGTTATTTGTTGTTTGTTGTTTGTTGTTTGTTGTTTGTTGTTTGTTGTTTGTTGTTTGTTGCCTATTCTCAATTCCCCATTCCCCATTCCCTTTAAGCAAGTAATTCACAATTTGCTTTCTGGTGTAAGATAGAAGGGATAAACTAGGCTGCGGGAGTCGTGGGTGTCTTTGGGGTGATATTCAATCATAATATTTACTTTGCCTACTAGATCTGGCTCTGTATACACTCCGTCAAGGATAATGCGTGGTTCCCACATTTCCAAGGCTTCCTGAACGTACAAACGGATCAGTAATAAGGTTTGCATATTCATTGGCTCAAATACTAGTTCAGACAGGCGTGAACCAAAATTAGGTCGGTATACCCTCTCTCCCAATTTTGTGCCTAGGATAATCTGAATCGACTCTTCGATGTTCCTCTCGGTAGAACTCAGCTGTAAGTTTCCCTGTTGGTTACTCCGTAAGGGGAAAGATAATCCTGTTCCTAGGTATTCGTGAGAGTTGGGGTTATTGGTTGCTTCTGGCATGATTAACTAGGGTTTACTGAAGGTTTGGTTGGTTGTCGAGCATAAGGAAATAACCACAAAGACACAAAGGACACAAAGTAAGGAAAGCTTCAAGCGAGCGATCGCTTTATATCAGTCTATAGGATATTAGCTATAGCGATCGCTCTTGAGTAGGGTGCAGTTAGCGTAGCGTAACGCACCATCATTTGTCCGTTAGTAACCCAATGATAATGGTTTGAGGGAGCACGTCGGTTTAGGGCGCACGTCGGTTTAGGGCGCACGTCGGTTTAGGGCGCACGTCGGTTTAGGGCGCACGTCGGTTTAGGGCGCACGTCGGTTTAGGGCGCACGTCGGTTTAGGGCGCACGTCGGTTTAGGGCGCACGTCGGTTTAGGGCGCACGTCGGTTTAGGGCGCACGTCGGTTTAGGGCGCACGTCGGTTTAGGGCGCACGTCGGTTTAGGGCGCACGTCGGTTTAGGGCGCACGTCGGTTTAGGGCGCACGTCGGTTTAGGGCGCACGTCGGTTTAGGGCGCACGTCGGTGCGCCCCTACAGACAACAATAGCAGCAGTGCTGGGGAAGAGTCAGGTGAGGCTTTCCCATGAGGGGATGGTGTTAAATTTGGTGCTGGATGCTGCACCAGCAGGGGGAAGTAATAATACTGTTACTGGTATTCAGTCGGTGGATATTCCTCGGTATTTAACTGGGGGTAGTGAAGAGGGTCATGCTAATTATGCGATCGCACAAGCTGATGGTACAGTTCGGTTGGTTAATCGTGAGACAGTAGTTGCTGATGGTGATACGGTAATTGCCGGGGAAGTAACTGCTGATGAGATTACCTTGATGGCAGCTAATCGGGTAAAGCCGACGGATTATGATTTGATGAGTAGTAATCCTGTAGTGGTTTTATTTCCTGAAGCAATTGGAGATAACCTGGAAACCACTTTTATCGACGAAGGGATTAATGATTATCAAGGGGAAGATGCTTATCATGATTTCCTCTATGGAGGAAAACCGGGGACTGTTTCCCAGGTAGTTACCCATGAAGAAGGGGAGGGTATTGGTACTGTAACTCGAATGTTGGCCGCGATCG